>DBFJJM010000132.1:0-15839 GCA_048393175.1 Candidatus Merdicola sp. | reverse complement strand
TCTTTCTTATAAAAACAAAAACACAAACAAAAGCAGCTATAATATTGTCAAGCCAAAACCAAAGAAAACTTTTCACTTCTATTAAGTTTCCTAAACTTGCCCCTATCGTTTCTGCATATTTTAGATTTTCTATTTGATAAAGAGATAAAAAATTCGTAGAATACTGATAATAAATATAATTACTATAAAGAAGAAAAGTAATGAAAAAATAGATAATAGTAAAGTACCAGTAAGCACTCTTTGACTGTTTTCCTAAAGTTGGTACCATAATCATTAAAGGAACCAGAGCTGTAATAAAATACATCCCTTTTTCTATTTGCATACCTAATAAAGCATTTAATAATAATGCTTTTGCAGTTAATAGTATAACTCCTATTATATAGAGACTATTTTCTTTTACTACTTTTTTTACTGTTTTTTGTATCTTCATTTTTTCCTACCTATATTATTACTATTTTTTACTTTTTAAATAAGAATAGAGGCTACCATTATGTAACCTCTATCATTATATCAAATTTTATCTCATTTAAAAATACCTTTTTAATAATCCGTCAAATCCTCTTCCATGTCTTGCCTCATCTTTTGCCATTTCGTGAACAGTATCATGAATTGCATCATATCCTAATTGTTTCGCTTTTGTTGCTAGCTCCTTTTTCCCCATACAAGCTCCTTGTTCTGCAGCAGCTCTTAACTCCAAATTCTTTTTGGTATCAGGGTAAACTAACTTACCTAATAATTCGGCAAATTTAGAAGCATGTTCTGCTTCTTCCCACGCATATCTTTTATAGGCTTGGGCGATTTCTGGGTATCCATCGCGGTCTGCTTGACGGCTCATAGCAAGATACATTCCTACTTCTGTACATTCTCCCATAAAATTATCTTCTAACCCTTTTACAACTTCTTCATCTAGCCCTTGTGCTATTCCAATTTTATGTTCATCTGCATATTCTTTTGCTCCTGTATTTTCTTGTAATTCAAATTTGTCCTTTCCTGCCCCACATTGAGGACATCTTTCTGGAGCGTCCTTTCCTAAATGTACATAACCACATACTTTGCAAACATAAGCTTTCATTTTTTACCTCCTAAATTTTAATCTTTACATCTTTTGCAAAATCCTTGAATCATAACATTCGTATTCAAAGCTTCTGCTTTAATTAACTTAGCTGTTTTTTTAATAGAGTCTTCTATTTTTTTATACTTTTCTGGTTCTGAAAAAATATCTTCTACTTCATGACACTTAATACATTCAAAATGAATATGTGGTTTCACATTTCCATCAAAACGGTCTGGTCCATCTCTTTGTGTCTTAATTTTTACAATTGTACCGTCCTCACAAAGGTCAGATAAATTTCGATAAACAGTAGCAATTCCAATGTCTGGCATCTCATTTTTCAAATCACTATATAGCATATCTGCTGTTGGATGGTCTATTCTATTTTGTAACACACGTAAAATGAGTTCTCTTTGTTTACTATAGCGTTTCATTTTTCAGCTCCTTAGTGATAATCATTATCATTATTATATTCATTTTTTTCTTTTTGTCAATACCTTTTATTAAAAAAGAAAAAATATTCTCTAAAATTATTTAGTAACATTCGCCTTTTACCTTAAAAATTTGCCAAAAAACACTTTTTCTCTTTGTTTTTTGCTAAATTTATGATAAAATGACAAATGAAAAATATCGAAATTACATAGGAGGAATAAAAATGAATTTTAATAAATGTGAACGTTGTGGATGTTTTTTTGCTTCAGCTGATTCGGTTTGTCCAAAATGTGCTCCGAAAGACCTTTTCGAAATGTCTACTTTAAAAAATTATTTAGAAGAAACAGATACTTTAAGCTCTATTTCAGATATTTGTTCTCAAACTGGGCTTTCTGAAAAAAATATATATCGTTTCTTAAAATCTAATGATTTTAAAAAATATATAGAACCCAAAAATAAAGCAAATGGAAACATTAGTATTGAACTATAAGGGAGGAAAATAAATGTCAAATGTATTTGATGAGTTACAAAAAAGAGGCTTTATCGAACAAATAACAGATGAGCAAGAAGTAAAAACACTATTTTCCAAAGAAAGTGTTCCTTTCTATATTGGATTTGACCCTACTGCAGACAGTCTTCATGTTGGTCATTTTGTTTCTATGATGGTAGCTTCTCATATGCAAAAAGCAGGTCATAAACCAATTATTTTAATTGGTGGAGGAACAGCAAGCATTGGAGACCCATCTGGAAAAACGGATATGAGAAGAATGATGACAAGAGAAGAAATTAATCATAATGTAGCATGTTTTAAGGTTCAGCTTTCTCGCTTTTTAAGTTTTGAAGGAGAAAATGCAGCCATTATCGTTAATAATGCAGATTGGTTATTAGATTTAAACTATATCGACTTTATGCGTGATATTGGTTCTTTATTTTCTGTTAATCGTATGCTTTCTGCTGAATGTTATAAACAAAGACTAGAAAAGGGTCTTACTTTTTTTGAATTAGGCTATATGCTAATGCAATCTTATGATTTTTTATATCTTTATAACAAATATGGATGTAAATTAGAATTAGGAGGAAACGACCAATGGTCTAATATTATTGGTGGTGTAGAACTGGTTCGAAAAGTAGGTCATAGTGATGCTTATGGTTTAACGTTCCGTCTTCTTACTACAAAAGAAGGAAAGAAAATGGGAAAAACAGAAAAAGGAGCTTTATGGCTAGACCCAAATAAAACATCTGCTTATGAATTTTATCAATATTGGAGAAATATAGATGATGCAGATGTGAAAACCGTTTTAAGTTTGCTTACCTTTCTTCCTATGGAAGAAGTTAACCACCTATCCTCTCTAAAAGAGGAACAAATTAATGAGGCCAAAAAAATAGCTGCCTTTGAAATTACAAAATTAATTCATGGTGAAGAAGAAGCAAAAAAAGCAGAACAAGCATCCAAAGCTTTGTTTGAAGGAATAGGAGACTTAAGCAACATGCCTTCTACAAAACTAGAACAAATCAACCTACCTATCGTCGATATTTTAGTAAAGGTTGGATTTGCTCCTTCTAAAGGGCAAGCTAAAATTTTAATTCAGCAAGGTGGTATTTCTCTAAATGACCAAAAAGTACAAGATATTAGCTATATTTTATCAGAGGATGATTTCAAAAAAGGTTTTGCTGTTATCCGTAAAGGAAAGAAAGTATATCATAAATTAGAAAAATAAAGGGAAATATTTACATTGAAAAGTTTCTGTTTACATAATATAATGATAGTATAATTATATTTGCAGGAGGCAGTTAAATTGGACAATGTAAACTTTTTTCTTTTTACTTACAAAGGTGTTTGTGTTACGATTCAGGAAGTTTTATCTCAAGAATACTCCTTTTTAGAAGACCTGTACTATTTTACGGTTTCCCTTAAAGAGAGTGAAGAAAACATTACTCTTTCTATTCCTTCTTCTCAAAAAAGTTTGATTAAAAAGGGTACCATTCTTTCTTCTAATTCCACCTTAGAAATCGGATATTGCCTTTGGAAAAATGGTTTATGCCCTTTTTCAATTGCGAACAAGTGATTTTTGTTGTTGCTTGTTTTAAACCAGTCAGATTACATTGTAAGAATCTGGCTGGTTTTTCTTAATTAAGTTGGTTTATTCCCCCTTCGAGTGAATAACTTTTTTCATATCCATATTGTTTTAATATTTCTACTGCTCTTTTACTTCTTGCTCCACTATGACAATAAGCAATAATACTATTATCTTTATCTCCTAATTTTCCTTCTTGTATGGTTTTACAAAGTGTATCAAGAGGTATAAGGATTGCTCCTGGTAATCTTCTTTCTTCATATTCCTGCTTACTTCTTACATCTAATAAGATACTCTTTTTATTTTGTTTTAAAATTTTTTGTGCTTCTTCATAAGAAATTTCAGAAATAGACCTTTTCCCTTTTTTTGTTCTTTTTACTAGTTTCGTTAGCAATTCTTTCCACATTATCTTTTTCCCTCCCCTTTTATTATATGTAAGAAGCATTTTTCTTTCTTTACTTTTCCTTCTAATCTTTGAAGTTGTGTTTCTTGCTTTATTAAAATTCCCATTACTGTTAAAATTCCTATTACTAATCCAAAAGGAAGGGTATACTGACTAATTGGTAATCTAGTAATCGCAATTAAGCTAAGATAAATTGCCTCTACTAAGATAACAAGTCCTATCATTTTACCACATAGTTTTATCCATCCTAAGTTACGATAACGAATGAGTGCAAAGGCAAAAATTAGGATAGTAGAAATACCAATTGGTGCAATATAGTTTTTTACCATATCTCTTCCTCGTAAGTTTGCTACAGAATACACAGCCATATGTGTATCTTGTGTTAATTGTGTTTCATATTTGGCATTTACTTTTTCCATCAAACGGTCTTTTTGCTCTTGTGTTACTTGTCTTACTGTAAGTGCTACCATATCATGAAACACTTCAATTTCTTGCACTTTTACTTCTTGATTTCCAAAAACGTCTTTTGCAATTTGCTCTATTTCTTCTTTGTTGGTTTGTTTTCCAATATAGATTTCAATTCTCTCATGTGGTGCATAATCCATACTAAAATGGAATTTTGCTGTGCACATCATAATGATACCTGTGATTAAAATCGCTAAAATAACAATCATTCCGATTCGCTTTATATTTTTATTCGTCTTTTTGTTTTCCATTTTTTATTCCTCCACATCTTTTCGATTCACTTCTGTTATCATCGTTTTGGTAAATAAATAATGATAAGCAATCGTTAGTGTAATTCCCCAAAATAGAGTCATACCAAAACTATTAACAGGTGTATACGTTACAAAAGAAAAGACTACTGCAATCACATAGAAAGGAATTGCTAGTATACCTACTTGGTGTACTGTTTGCTTGATTGCTTTTTGGTATCCTTCTTGTTTTAATTTAGTTAATAATAAAAGAGCAAGTAAATAATTCGTAATCATAATAAGTCCAATAGCAAAAAGAGAATCAATTGTTATTTCTACATGAGTCAGTCTTAAAAGTAATAAAAATGCTCCTAAAAATCCAATATAACAAATAGCAGTAATAATTCCATTTTTACGATAACGTATTATTATATAAATAAGTCCCATTATTACCACACAAAGAGTAACAATAAAAGCGATTTTAACTGCTGTTTGATTAATCGATGCTTGCATATATTTATTTGCTTGTACTTGGTAGGTAATTGGCAAGTTTCCTGTATTTAATAAAGTAGCAATATAGTTTGCTTGGTTCATATAACCTTGTATGGTAGCTGAATCTGTAGAACCGCTTCCAATTGCTAATTGTAATTGACCTTTTGTAATCGGTTCTGCAAAACTAGATTCAATTAAAGTTTGGTCATCTACTGTAAGTTTTATTTTCTTTTCTGTGGTATTTCCCTCTTGGTCGGTACTACTTACATAAGTTTTGCTCATTTCTTCTAATTTTGCTTTTGCTTGTTTTGTAAAATCTAATACTAGATAAACCACTGTTCCAGTAGAATCTGTATTATTATACATAACTTTCGCTTCTTTTAAATCAGAGTTGGTCATTAATACTTCGTTTGTACTACTATCTGTAAGTTTCAATTCTCCATTTGAAGCTAACACATCAATCATATTATCGGTTGCTAATGTGTCTTTTAATTCTAACGTAATATTTCCATTTTCTTTATTTTGCTTTAATGCATAATCACTAAAATGATTCTTTTTTAATCTTTCTTCTAGAATCTTTTTTACTGCCACATAATTTTCTTCTGATAATACCTCTTGTGGATTTACGCTCTCTTGCTTTTTCGTATATCCATTTTGTTCCATTTCTTCTTCTGTAGCACTTTGTACTACCTTACCTTCTTTATCATAAATCACATCTTTACTAGAAGTATCTACTTGCATTTCTACTAAACGATATCCTTTTAAATCCATTCCCATTTGATACTCGGGAAGGATATTTTTCATTTGATTTTTCTCCTGTTTATAAATACCAAAAAAACCAACTAAAGTAAGTAATAGAATCAATAGTATCCCTAATGTTATTTTTAATGTGCTTTCTTTTTTCAATTTTAACTCCTCCTATTTATAATTGTTTTATAGCAATCTTGTATCATTAATAATTAATTCAAACCAAACATTTAAATATTTTGCTGCATATTTGCTCATCATTGTACGGTCCATAAAGATTTCAAAATAGTCTAATACCGGACAAATTTTAGTATCAATGGTAAGTTTTAGTTTTACTCTTCTTTCTTTTCCATCAATTTCAAAATCAGCATTGGTAACTGCATAGTTAACGCGGTCATGGATTCCAAAAGTAGAAAGATTGGTATTTAACACTCTATCACGATGAACATCTGACTTGTCTGCTAAAATTAAAGCTGCTGAGATATCACTTACTGCTGTTCCTGTATTTTCATCATGATTTCCGATAGCAGTCATAATTTCGGTTCTTTCTGTTATATCCATTCCCATATCTTTTAAAACCTGATAGCTTAATATCGCTCCAGAATGAGCATGGTCTACACGATTGACTGCATTACCAATATCATGCAAATACCCTGCAATTTGAGCTAACTCTGCTCTTCTTGTATCATATCCTAGCTTTTCTAAAATATTTCCTGCTCTTTTTGACACAATGGAAATATGACGATTCGAATGTTCTGTATATCCAAGTGCATTTAGTTGTTTTTGACCTGCTTGTACAAAACCTGCCACTTCTGGATTTTTTTTAACCTCTTCTAATGTAATCATTTTAACTCCTCCGTTAAAATTATCTTTCCCCATTCTATCTTAAAATATAAAAAAATTCAACTATTTGAATAAAATAATTGAATTTTGGGAAATGGTTGTTGTTATTCTTTTTTATTTTCGATTAACTCCGATAATTCCTCCTATTGCTCCTGCTAGGATAGCACAAATTATCATAATACCAGAAGAAAGGCTTAAGCTAAATCCTGTTCCTACTATACTAGAAAGTAGATACAGAATCAATATATAGATAAGACCAATAATCCCCCCATAAACCATTCCATTTTTCGGAACACGAATCATACTAATCGAAGTTCCAATCAAAATAGAAATAGCAGTTAAGATAATAAGAACCGGTCCTATTGTGTTTTCACTTATAGTAGTATAAGTAAGCAAAATAGAAAAGACAACAATTCCTCCTATTGTAATCAAAAAGCAAAGAGCTAATCCTTTTGCTATTCTTACCCATACAGAATCTTTTTTTACATTTATTGTATTTTCCATACTCTTCATAAAAGATACCCCCTGTTATACTATATAGTATATTCTAGAGGGTATCTTTTTAGAACTGTTTATTGTACCTCTACTTGTGGTGGTACTTCATTTCCACTTAACGGATTGGTATCGGTTTGATTTGGTTGCGTATTTTGTACTGAATTGTTGGTATCTGTTGTTACAATGTTGGTATCATTTGTCGTAACATTTACTTGCCCAGAATCATCTACTTGATTATCATTTACCGTTACTTTTCGAATTCCGTGGTCTTCTAAATACGTTTCTACATTTAACGTTTTTCCTTGATATTCCATTTGATAAGTAGTAACTCCTGCACTTGTTATCGAATAAACGGTATCTAATCCACATGGTATCAATTCTTGTCCTACGGAATTAACTAGTCCATATTTTTTGTTCTTCTGAACAACAATTGCCTCATAATCTGATAACAGTAAAACATTATCAGCAGAACGATTATTACTTGTTCCAATCACACAACCTAATCCATCTAACTGCCTTAAAGATTCTGGAAGAAGATACTGTCCGTTTTTATCTAATAACTCCCATTTACCATTTTTCTGTACAGGAATACAATTATCATATAACAAATATGGATTTTTAATGGTTGTTGTTTTATATAAAGACCTTTCTACTCCAATTTTATCATATTCTAAGAAAACAACTACTTCTCCTTCTTGATTTAAAATTCCGGATTTATTACTAATTTTAACAAGATATAATCCTAAGTCTTTATCTAACATTTGAATTTCATCATATAGCAGGGCAATCTTTGTCTTTCCTTGTTTATCGACTAATCCTTTTTTTCCATTTCCGGATACAAAGAAATCTCCTGTTGTTTCATTATAAGTAACTTCATCATATTTTGCTCCAATTATCTCTTTTCCGATTAAATCAATAACGCCTTTTTTTCCTGAGTCATTTTCTACTACTAACATACTTTCTAGAATTGCTTTTTGGTTATTAAACTGATTATTAATTTGTTTATACCCATAATTTACAACTTGGGGATTATAGAAATTATATAAATAAGAAAGAGTATAAATAGAAATACTGTTCTTTTCTTGGTCATAAGTAAAACTTGTATTTAATGTAACTCCAATTCCTTCTGGCGTGGTATATAATTTCCCGTTTATCTGTTTGATTGGTTCATCAATATAAAAATAACTATAATCAGAAGAAGTATTATTTGGTGTTGTTTTATATATCTTTTTAGAATTCATTTCAAACATAGCAATTTCGTCTTTTCCCTGAATATACCCTTTTGTAATATCTTCTGAAGCTTGTCCATATTCTCCTTTATAATAAGTATATCCTAACTTTTTTGCCATTTCTTCAATACTAATATAGACTTTTCCGTTTTCTTCAAATGAAAAAGTTTGCTCTGAAAAACTAGTTGGCGTTCCGTCAAAAGAAATTTTAAGTTGTAGAGATTGTAAATAAACGATTAAAACCCCAATTCCTAAACATAAGATTAAAATAATAACAGCAGCAATAATTAATTTTCTTGCTAATTTTTTGTTCTTATTTTTATCTTCCACAATCTGATTTTCAAAAAAATCCATCTTTTCTCCCCCTCTTATTCTTTTGTATAGCCATATTGTTTATAAAAGTCATTTTTAAAACTCAATAAATTATCATTCTCTATTTCTATTCTAACTCTTTGCATCAATTTCGTCAAGAAATATAAATTGTGAAGAGAAAGAAGTCTTACTCCTAAGATTTCTTTTGTTTTTACTAAATGTCTTAAATAGGCTCTTGTATAATTTCTACAAGTATAACAATCACAGTTTTCATCTAGTGGTCCCCAATCTTTCTCATAGGTTTGATTGCGGACTACTACTTTTCCCTTCCAAGTAAGAGCCGTTCCATTTCTTGCAATCCTTGTAGGCAAAACACAGTCACACATATCGATTCCTGCTATTGCCGCTTCGATTAAATAATCTGGTGTTCCCACTCCCATTAAATATCTCGGTTTTTCTTTTGGCATTTGCACTGCTAAATCGTATAAAATATCCAAAAATTCTTCTTTGGGCTCTCCTACACTAATTCCACCAATAGCATAACCAGGAAAATCCAATTCTATTAAATCTTCTAAGCTTTTCTTTCTTAAATCTTTATAAAATCCTCCTTGAATTATTCCAAATAAAGCTTGTTTTTCTGTATTTTGATGTGCCTGTTTACACCTTTTTGCCCATCTTGTTGTTCTTTCCATCGAACGCTTGGTATAGTCATACGTAGAAGGGTAAGGACAACATTCATCAAAAGCCATCATAATATCAGAACCTAAATCGTTTTCAATTTCCATAACTTTTTCTGGTGATAAAAAATGTCTGCTACCATCTAAATGAGATTTAAATTCCACCCCTTCTTCTGAAATGGTTCTTAAATCTCCTAAACTAAAAACTTGAAAACCACCACTATCTGTTAAAATAGCTCTGTCCCAATTCATAAATTGATGAAGTCCTCCTGCTTGACGAATTAATTTACTTCCCGGTCTTAAATATAAATGATAGGTATTAGCTAAAATAATTTTTGCTCCAATTTCATCTTTTAATTCTTCTGGAGTAATTGATTTAACAGTAGCCTGCGTTCCTACTGGCATAAATACAGGAGTTTCAATTATTCCATGAGGGGTATGAATTCTTCCTCTTCTTGCCCCTGTTTGCTTACATTCATGTAATAGCTCATATGTTACTGCTGGTTTCATATTTTTTTCCTTTCTGTTCTTTTACTTCCCTTTTTTACTGTATAAACATCGCATCTCCAAAACTAAAAAATCGATATTTCTCTTTTACTGCTTCTTGGTAAGCTTTCATAATATATTCTTTATCCGCAAAGGCAGAAACTAGCATAATTAAAGTAGATTCTGGCAAATGAAAATTGGTAATTAAACCATCCATACATTTAAACTGATAACCTGGATAAATAAAAATATCGGTATCTTTTTCTACTTCGTGTACTCTTCCTGTTTCATCACTAATTGATTCTAATACTCTGCAAGAAGTAGTTCCTACTGCAATTACTCTTCCCCCTTCTTCTTTTGTTTGATTAATCATTTGAGCATCTTCTTTTTGGATATAAAAATGTTCTGAGTGCATTTGGTGTTCTTCAATCGTATCTACTTTTACTGGCCTAAACGTTCCAATTCCCACATGTAATGTCACATTAGCAATCTTTACTCCCTTTTTTTGTATCTTTTCTAACAATTCTTCTGTAAAATGTAGCCCTGCTGTAGGAGCTGCTGCTGACCCATCATATTTTGCATAAACCGTTTGATAACGATTTTTCTCTTTTAATTGTTCATGAATATATGGCGGAAGTGGCATAAGTCCTATTTGTTCTAATATTTCATTAAAGATACCATGATAAGAAAAACGAATCCTTCGATTTCCTCCTTCCATCATTTCTAATACTTCGGCTGTTAAAAGCCCTTCTCCAAAAAGGACAGTAGTACCAGGCATAATCTTTTTACCTGGTCTTACCATAACTTCCCAAATATCTTTTTCTAATTGTTTTAATAATAAAAACTCTACTTTTGCTCCTGTCTCTTTTTTTACTCCATATAATCTAGCAGGAATCACTTTTGTATTATTTCTTACTAAGCAATCTCCTGGTTTTAGGTAATCTATTATATCTCGAAAAACCTTATGCTTAATCGTTTTTGTTTTTCTATCTAACACCATTAGCCTTGATTCATCTCTTTTTAGTATCGGGTGCTGAGCAATTAATTCTTCTGGCAAATCATAATTAAAATCAGATACTTTCATATTTGTCCCTTCTTCTTTTCAAATTATGTTTATTATACTAAAATTTTTGTTGGTTTACAATCTTTTCTTTTAAATTAAGAAAAAAGTGAATTCTTTGTATCGAATCCACTTTTTCCCCTTTGTCTTAACTTATTTTACGACTTCTACTTTTAAGTTTAACTTTTCTCCATTGATGCTCACTTCTGTCATATTGTCTTGTTCTTCTCCGTAAACAATTCTATCTGCTAGTGTATCTTTTCTTATTTGCTCTTCTTTTTGTTTTACTAATGTTTCTAACATATCATTTCCAGATAGAGAAAGGACAATACGGTCTAACACTTCAAATCCACTTTCTTTTCTCATATTTTGTACTTTGGATAGAATTTCTCTTACATATCCTTCTTCTTTTAGCTCTGGCGTAATCGTGGTATCTAATACAACTCCAATTTCTCCTTCTCCTGCAAAAGCATATCCTTCTTGTCCTTGCATTGTAACGAATAGATTTTCTTCATTTAATCCAATTTGATTTTCCTCTATTTCAATGTAAACCGTTTCTCCATTTTTTACCTTTGTTGCTAAATCCATTTGATTTTGTTTTGCAATTTCTTCTCGGATACGAGGAATATATTTTCCATATTCTCTTCCTAATACGGGAAGATTTGGTTTGACTTCAAAACTTACATAATGAGACATATCAGCATTTAGTTCTACCTTCTTTACATTTAATTCCTCTTTTACAATATTACCATAATATTCTGGTAAGTTTTTAACAGAAATCAGCATTTTAGAAAGTGGTTGGCGATTTTTAATATTCGCACTATTTCTAGCACTTCTTCCTAATTTGACAATGTGGTAAGCTAAATCCATTTCTTGTTCTAAGTTTTTATCTATTGCTTTTTCGTCATATTCTGGCCACAAACATAAATGAACACTTTCTTTTGCTTGTTTATCTAAATTGACTACTAAATTTTGATAAATTTCATCTGTTATAAATGGTACAAATGGTGCTGCTACTTTTATTAAATTAACTAATACTGTGTATAATGTAGTAAAAGCACCGATTTTATCCTCTGTTAAATCACTTGCCCAGAATCGTTCACGGTTTCTTCTAACATACCAATTAGACAACTCATCTGTAAAGTCCTCTATTTGTAACGCTGCTGCTGTAATATCATAGTTTTCTAATGTTTCATCTACTTGTTTGATTAACGTATTTAATTTAGATAAAATCCAGCGGTCCATAATATGCTTACTTTCAAATTCTGTATATTCTAATGGATTAAATTTATCAATTTCTGCATATAGGACATAAAAAGAATACACATTCCATAAGGTACTTAAAAATTTTCTTTGCGTTTCTTGTACAGTTTCTATGGACAATCTAGTAGGAAGCCATGGAGCACTTACGGTATAGAAATGCCATCTTGTCGCATCTGCTCCTACCGTATCTAATAGTGTAAAGGGGTCTACCCCATTTTTTTTGGATTTAGACATTTTTTGTCCTTTTCCATCTAGTACGTGTCCTAATACAATACAATTTTCATAAGATGGTTTATCAAATAGACAAGTAGAAACCGCAAGTAACGTATAAAACCATCCTCTTGTTTGGTCGATTGCTTCTGAAATATACTGTGCTGGAAAATTTGCTTCAAAGATTTCTTTATTTTCAAATGGATAATGCCACTGTGCAAAAGGCATAGAACCAGAATCAAACCAACAATCAATTACTTCTTTTGCTCTTGTCATTTCTTTTCCACAATCTGGACACTTCAAATGTACTTCATCAATATATGGTTTATGAAGTTCAATATCATTTGGTACATTGATTCCCTTTTCTTTTAATTCTTGAACACTTCCAATACATTCTCTATGTCCACATTCACAACTCCACACAGGAAGTGGTGTTCCCCAATAACGGTCTCTTGAAATTCCCCAATCAATTACATTTTCCAAAAATTTTCCAAATCTACCTGTTTTAATGGTTTCTGGAAGCCAATTAATTTGGTCGTTATTTTTTAGTAAGTTATCTTTTAACTTACTCATAGCAACAAACCAACTCTCTTTTGGATAATATAAAAGAGGAGTATCACATCTCCAGCAATGTGGATAAGAATGAAGATGTTTTTCTTTAGAAAATAGCTTATTTTCTTTTTGTAGCCACTGGCAAATGGATTCATTACAATCTCTTACAAACTTTCCTGCCCAAGGAGTCACTTCTTGTACAAACTTACCTTCTTTGTCTACTAAATTAACAAAAGCCATTCCATTTTTCTTAGCTACAATACTATCGTCTTCTCCATATGCAGGTGCAATATGAACAATTCCCGTACCATCTGTCAACGTAACATAGTCACCATGAATGACTTCAAAAGCTTTTCCTTCTACTTTTGCAAATGACATGAGTGGCTCATATTTTGTTCCTAGTAGCTCTTTTCCTTTATATTCTTTTATCACTTCATATTCTTTTTCTTTTAAAACCGTATCTATTAACTCTTTTGCTAAAATATAGATTTCTTCTTTTCCTTCTTCTAATACTACTTTTGCCTCTACATAATCATAAGCTTGATTGACACATAAAGCTAGGTTAGAAGGAAGCGTCCATGGCGTAGTTGTCCAAGCTAAAATATATTTGTTTTGTTCTCCTGCTATTTTAAATTTAGCAATACAAGTTAAATCTTTTACTTCTTTATATCCTTGTGCTACTTCATGAGAAGAAAGTGCTGTTCCACATCTTGGGCAATAGGGCATAACTTTATGTCCTTCATAAAGAAGTCCCTTTTCCCACATCTGTTTTAGTGCCCACCAAACCGATTCAATATATTCATTTTCATACGTAACATAAGGGTTTTTCATATCTACCCAAAAACCTACTTGGTTTGTCATCTTTTCCCATGCAGAAACATACGTAAATACACTTTCTTTACATTCTTTTACGAACTTTTCTACACCATATTGTTCAATTTGTTGTTTTCCAGAAATGTTTAATTTTTTCTCAATTTCTAGTTCTACTGGAAGTCCATGCGTATCCCATCCTGCTTTACGAAGTACTTTATATCCCTTCATTACTTTATATCTAGGAATAATATCTTTCATAACACGTGTTAAAATATGTCCTACATGTGGCATTCCATTTGCTGTTGGAGGACCATCATAAAAGGTAAAATAACGTTTCCCTTCATTCATCGCAAAATTTTTACGAATAATATCCTTATCCTTCCATTTCTTGGCTACCTCTTGCTCCATTTTGACAAAGCCATCTTTCAATTCTACTTTCTGATACATGCTTTTCTCTCCTTTCTTTTAAAAAACAAAAAAGTTCTTTTTCATCCCATTACTAGGACGAAAAGAACTTATCTTTTCCGCGGTACCACCTAACTTAATAACAATCTTGTTATTCTCTTTGTAATCTTTAACGCAGAAGATACGATAAAACTTACTTTGTTTCAGTTTTATAACAACAAGGTGATAACAAATAGCAAGTATTTACTAGAATTTCACCATTTTCTAGTTCTCTTACAAACCTTTTTTCTACTTGTGTTGTCCTTGTTTTTGTTTTTTCTGTTTTCTTGCCCATTATTGTATCATGTTTTTTTACTCTTTGCAATAGTAGTTTTTTCATTTTATGCATCTAGCTGAATTACTGTTACCTTTCCTGGAGCTCCCCATGGGCTACCACTTGGAATAGGATTGACTCCTTTTCTAAAATAAATTGTTTTTAATTGTGTACATTGTGAAAAAACACTTCTTGCTAGAGTAGTCACTGTATTGGGAAAGGTAATTGTCACTAAACCGGTTTGGGCAAAAACATCCTCCCCAATGGTTGTTACTCCATTTGGAATGACTACACTTTTCAAATTACCACACATAACAAAAACTCTTTGTCCTATTGCCTGTAATGTACTAGGTAAACTAATATTTTCTAGATTTCCACATTCATAAAAAGTTTCATTTCCAATACTAGTTACTCCGTTTGGAATAACAATATTTTTTATCGCAGTACACTGAAAAAAGGCACTATTCCCAATTGAAGTAATAGTATTTGGTAAGATAATTTCTCCAATCATATTATAGTTAATTCCATTATCTGCTATGGTTGTAATTCCTTTGGAAATAATAAGCTTTTTAGCATTATAGTACCTTTCAAATATTGGATTTCCCATACTATCTAATTCATAAGGAGGGTCTGCTGTCATATCTACTGAGCCATTTGGATTTCTCTTGAATTTTAATCCTGCAAATGCCATTGTTCCAATTGTATGAATTACTTCGTCTCCAATTTTATTTGGTACAATTATCTCATCTGGCACAGGTACGTTATCCGGAAGAGCATAATATAAAAGAGTCCCTGCCCCATCTGTTTTCCAATAATTTGCCTCTTCTTCTTTTTTATCTAGCTCCTTTTCCACATTTTCTTGAATGGTCCCTTTTACCGATACGTTATATTCATTTTTTGTATCTAGATACGTAACCGTATAAACGCCCTCTCCCATTACGATAACTTTGTCTCCTGTTTTTTGAATTTCGTTTTGCAGCTCACCTGCTGTAATCATTTTATCATCATTATTAATGGTTAAAGCACTAAGTGCCATATCAATTTGTTCTTTTTCCTTTGCTATTACAGTGTCCTTTTTGGCTTGTTTTGTTTTGGTAATAACGCCTTCTTCTCCCACAATACTAGCAATGGTAATTCCGGCTAAAATAATTAAAACAACTACTGTTACAATTAAGGCTACCATCGTAACTCCATTTTGCTTTTTTCTCATTTATTCGTTTCTCCTTTTGTACAAGATTAGTTTTATTTTACCATATCGTTTTCCTTAGTACAATTATTTTATCAATATT
>DBFJJM010000131.1:0-9084 GCA_048393175.1 Candidatus Merdicola sp. | reverse complement strand
AAAGAAAATTATAAAAAAATTGAGGGATGCAAAGATTGTGATAAAGCAGAAATATGTAGAGGGGGGTGTTTTGCAATGGCTTATACATATAAAAAATGCGAAACAGGAGAAAAAGATTTATATGCAAGAGATCCATATTGCTTTAAAGATATTGAAAGTGATAAAAATATTGACTATAAAAAAAGCAATAAGCAATTAGTACATGAAAATTATTTATGTACTTGGATAGGAAAACCAAAAAAATAAAGGAGAGTTAATATGAAATCGGAAATTATTGTTAGGAAAAATATGACTCTTACTAATGAAAAAGCTAAAAATATGTGCAGATTAAATTATGAAGATAATGATTTTATTTTTACAACACAAGGTGAAAGAAATGTTATTATAGATAAAGCAAAGGGCATTATACATATTGAAGGAGAAGATGATAGCAACATTCAAGAATATCAGAAATATCTTCAAAATATTATGAAGAAAAGAACAGATAAGATAATCTTGACTACTTTGTCTCCAGATACGCACAGAACCTCTGAAGAAAACTTAGGGTTATCCTATTTAACTGCCGTTTTAAGAAAAAATGGATATAATGTTGAGATAATTGATGGTTGGCTTGGGGCATTAAGTGATGAAGAAGTGTTAAAAAAAATATTTGCTGATAAAAAAACATCTATTGTTGGGGTTTCATGCTATATGTCAAATAATGACAAATCAATAGAATTAGCCAAAAGAATAAGAGAAGCTAGACCAGAAATCAAATTGATGTGTGGTGGTTTTGGACCATCATTTAATCCTCAAAAATTTGTAAAAGATGGTGTGTTTGACATTGTCATTATTGGAGAGGGCGAAGAGTCAATCGTTGAAGTATCTGATTATTTTACAGGAAATTCAGATAGAAATATTGAAGATATAAAAGGTATTGCTTTTGAGAAAGATGGAGAAATAATAAAAACAGAAAAAAGAGATTTAATATCTGATTTAGATGCTATACCATTTCCAGCAAGGGATACAATGAAAATGGCAAAAGATAGAAAATCTACAGTAAATATTTTGACAGCAAGAGGTTGTATGGGAAATTGTTTGTTTTGTTCCGTTAATGCTTTTAATAAATTGTCTAATGGAAGCAAATGGAGAGGTAGAAGTGTTGATAATATTGTAGATGAATTAGAACAACTTCAGAATATGGGTGTTAAGTACATTAAGGTTATAGATGACAGTTTCCTAGAACACGAAAGAGATGAACAGTGGGCAAAAGAATTTAGCGAAAAAGTAAAAGCAAGAGGAATTGATGTTTTTTTAAGAGGTTCTTTAAAAGCAGACCAAGTAGAAGATGAAAAAATAAAATATTTGAAAGAAGCGGGATTTCATTCATTTGCTTGTGGAATTGAAAATGGTTCTGATACAGCATTAAAAAGAATGAACAAAAGTGCTAATCTTGCTGCAAACAAGAAAGCATTAGATATATTAAAAAAACACGAAATATATGTTCAAGCAGGATACATATTATTTGATGACAATACTACATTTGAAGAACTTAAAGAAAATTATGACTTTTTAAGAGAGTATGATTGGATTATAACAAAAGGGATTTTTTCCGAGATGTTTGCTGCAGATGGAACTTTATATACTGAAAAGTTAAAGAAGGAAGATAAAATTGTCAAAAATGATGTGTATGATAATAATAAATATGAAGTTGTAGATACAAAAGTAAAATTAACTTATAATGCTCTAAAAAAATGGCATAAATCGCACATGAAGTTATATGATATGATTATTGATCCTATTTCATCTCCAAAAGCAATTGATTCAACTGGAGAAGAGTCTTTTTATGACTTATATTACCAATTGAAATTAAAAGATTTAGACTTTATGAAATTTGTTTTAGATAATGTGGAAAAAGGAATTACAGAAGAAGAATTAAATAATAAAGTTATGGCTCAAATTGGTAGTAATTCTGATTTTTATAATTTAATAAATAGAAGTGGCCAAGCTTTGTGTGAAAGGTATAATCTAAATTATGATGGTAAAGAAAATCCATTTATTAGGTAGTGAAATAAAAAAAGTTCTTTAATTTTTTATAATTTAATTGTATAATATAAAAATAATATTACAAATTACTTTTGTATATGGAATGGAGGTATAGATATGGCAATTATGAATGTAACTAGAAATGTAAAAAATCAATTTTCAAACGATAAAAATTTAGCTATGAGAATCAATTTTTATAAAAAATATACAACTAATAAATACAAATTTGCAGATTGGCTATTTGATAAATATATTTTTAGAGAAAATATGAAAATATTAGAGTTGGGATGTGGAAATGGTAGCCATTGGGAAGACAAAATTGAAACTTTACCAAATGGTTGTAGTTTAGTACTATCAGATTTTTCAGAAGGTATGCTGGAACTAGTCAAAGAAAAATTTTCAGAAAAGGAAAATGTTTCGATAAAAAAAATTGATATACAAAAAATTCCGTTTGAAAGCGAAACATTTGATGTTGTAATTGCAAACCATATGTTATTTCATGTACCAGATATAAATAAGGCATTGTTGGAAGTGAAAAGAGTTTTAAAAGATAAGGGAGTATTTTATTCTGCAACAGACGGAAATGGGGGAATGAGACCATTTTTACATAATGCGATAGTAAAATTCGAACCAACATCTACAGCTTTTACAGAACAGTTACCTTTTAATCTTCAAAATGGCAGTGAAATTTTAAGTAAATACTTTGAAGATGTTAAAAAACTTGATTATGAAAATACCCTTGCCATTACTAATACACAAGATTTAATAGAATGGTTAAAGTCAACTAAATCTATTTCGGGTTATTCGGATGAATGTCTATTAAATTTATATAATTATTTTGAAGATATAAGAGTTAAAGAAGGTGCTATAAATATTGAAAGAGAAACAGGAGTATTTATAAGTGTAAAATAAAATTGAAAAGAGGTATTTTGTATGGAATTTGAAAATTATGAAAGAGAACTTAAATATTTAATAAAGAAGAATGAAAAATATACTTCAAAACAATTTCTTGAGTTTCTTTATGAAAATGGTTACAAATTAGTTGAAAGTTTTGAAAAGGAAAAGCACGAAACATACTATGATGATAATGATTTTACAATATTAAATAGAAGAGATGTCATGAGAGGAAGTAATATGGTTACCGAGCAATTTAAAGGATTTCTATATAAGACAAATAAATGCAATCCTGACAAACCTTATGTATCTAAACTTGAGCTTGGAACAAAATTAAGAGGACAATATAAAGATGTAAATGAATTTATTAAAGAACTAAATATAAATGTAAATGGTGAATTAGGCATAAAATT
The DNA here is from genome assembly GCA_048393175.1 of Candidatus Merdicola sp. Taxonomy (GTDB): domain Bacteria; phylum Bacillota; class Clostridia; order TANB77; family CAG-508; genus Merdicola. Next base: position 5,752 of record DBFJJM010000131.1, on the reverse strand, counting down.
ATTTGCGAATATGAAAAGAGAAGTAAGTATTGTAGAAAAAGACGGAGATCGTTTATATGTGTCTTATGACAAAGTTAAATATTTTGAAAAGGAAGAATCAAATTCAGTTTATGAAGAAATGCTTGAAATAGAAGATTGGAAAAATCCAAACACAACAGATGTAGATTATGATTACGATAGACATTTGATTGAAGTTAATAACTTAATTTCAAATGCTCAATTACCAATAGAGATTACAAAGGATAGCAAATATTTTAGAGGTTATACTGTTTTAAATAATAGATAGGAGTAAAAGTGAATAATTTTATAGTATTTGAAGGAATATGTTGTAGTGGAAAAACAACAACATGTAAACTATTAAGCGAAAAAATAAATAAATTAGGGTATGAAGCTGTTTATAATCATGGTGCAATGACATATACTGATTTAGGGAAAAAATTTAAAGAAAATTTGGGCAAAAAGGATATACCAATTACTGTTTCATATTTTTTTACTGATTTAATAATAAATACTAAAAATATTATTAGACCTTATTTAGCAAAGAATAATACAATTGTATTACAAGATAGATATTTTGATGCAATAACAACATATATAAAGGCTTATGGTGATTATATTAAGTCTGATTATAACATTTATGATATATCAAAAGCATTTGTAGAAAATGATATATTGGTTAAGCCATCATTAAGTGTATTTTGCATTCCTCCATTCGAAACAATAGAAGAAAGAATGGAACAAAGTAAAGAATCACCAGTACATGATTTTTATAGGAACAATCCAAAATTTTTTAAGATTGTATATAATGAACTTGCAAATAAGGCAAATGAATTAGAAGGTAATATAATAATAGATACATCATCTGATATATCTGTAGAACAAGGAATAGATAAAATATTAAAGTTTATAGAAAAATAGGGAAGTAAAGGATTAAAATATGTCTAAAATTAAATTGTTTAGTGGAATGGATTTTTCAGGGAAGACAACCATTATTAATGGTATTAATGAAAAAATACCAAAAACTTTTAAGATAAAAAAGAAATTTTTAACTCCAATTGATTTAATAGAAAATGTAAGAAAACGAGATACATGGTTATCTCCAAAAGAATGGAAACCGTTACTTCAAGAAAACATACAAAAGGATATAGAAAATTATAAAGAAGATGAATTAGTTTTATTAGATTCGTTATGGATAATTAAATATTTAGCTAGTAAAATTGAAAAAAGTGATAAAGAAGATGAGGAAGAAATATCTATATTAAAAGAATTATTAAGAAATTATCCAGAAATGGATTCTTTCTATATTACTGTTAGTATGGAAGAAAGAATAAAAAGATTTCATGAAAGATTAAAAACAGGTAATGAAGTTACTGGTTCAGATAAATTGATTATGGATGTAGATAAATTTGAAAAAAGAGAAAAAATTTATAGAAAAATAGTATTGGAATTTTTTCCTAATACTAAAATTATTGACACTACTAATATTAATCAAGAAGAAACAATTGAATTAATAATTAACGATAAAAATTTTATAAATGATATGTAAAAAGAAAGAAGATTTAGAGAGGTTATCTCTCAAAATCTTCTGTTTTTGATAATTTATTTTCTAAAAATTCATAATGTTCAGATTCAGTATAGTTATGTTTAGGAACTCGTAAAGATTTTAAAAATTTTTGAACCCCACTAATTCCTCCTAATTTTTCTACTTCTTGTAGCTTTGATAATGTTAAAGTTTGAATCCTCATATATCTATCAATTTCATATACAGTATCTCCAAGTTTATCTCTTTCTGTAATTAATACTAGATTATGGTCATCTAAAGTAAGCAAATCATCATTTTTATACCTATCAATTCTACCAGAACCAAATTTGTCGCTTTCAATACGATGATCAGTATATTTATGGTCTTGCTTTAATCTTCTAAATCTTTCTTTTTCAGATGGAGCAATTAATTCAACGCCTGTTATTTCAGCAGTTGGGAAAGTTTTTTCCAGTACATCAATTTGCTCTATTGGATATTCTAGTATAGCTATTTTTCCTTCTGAAAATGCTTTTTTTATATCAGCTGTTCGAATTGCAGCAAAACCACCATGTGTTACTGGGGCAATATTAAAATATTCTCCAGCATTATATTTTTCTTGCATTGTATCTAAATCAACATGTCTAGAACCAAATTCTCCTGGTCTTGATGCTCTACTTCTATCAAATGGAATATGTACATAATTAGCAGGGTATAACATACCAAGTAATGCACATGTTGTAGTTTTACCAACACCACTAGCACCAGATATTACAAGAATTTGATCGTTACCTCTTTTTATTACATCAAATTTTTTCATATTTACCATCCTTATATAAATATTATAAAATAATTATACTATTTTATAGGAAAAATGTCAATAAAAGGAAGTTGTTATGACAACCAAGAAATGATAAAATGCAATAAAATACCTCACTTAATTTAATAAAACAAGTGAGGGTTTATAATAAAGAAGTTATCTAATAATAATATGTTCGAAAAATCTTTCTTGATATTCTGTGAGAGCATTAATCTGTTCATCTGTATAATTAACATTTTCAGGAACAACTATGAGTTTGTCGTCATCATCAACTAAGCGATGTAATACGGCAATGCAAATACCATCAAATGTTTCAACAGGTTCGAAAATGCCAAGTATATAGGCATCTAGTTCTTCACCATCGCCACTTAGTGTATTAGGAATGTATCCATAGTTATTTGGATATATAAATCCCCATTTGGGATGCTTTGAACCCATTTTTCTGTCAATTGTTACAGTTACTTTTTTGCCAATATATTTCTTTAAATCGTACATTTTAATCCTCCTAACATTATGATAACTTTTTTGTTAATGTATATAGATTATAGCAGAAAAGATTGATTTTCTCAAGTTTTAGACCAAAACAGCGTAAATAATTGCAATATTTATAGAAAAATGGTATTATATTTTCATTAAAAAGAAGTTTTATGGATAGGAAAATAAAATGATTGATAAAGAAGAAATAGAAAAAGTATCAGATACGATAAAAATAGTAAAAAGTAATATAAAAGAATATGAAATGTTATATAGTAATTTATTAAATGGAAATGCAGATGAGCAATATATTCAAAATATGAGTAAGGAATATAGTAATAAATTAAAAAACTTAAATAAAGCAATTTCTGTACCTTATTTTGCACGAATTGATTTCAAAGAGGATAAACAGGATAATATACAAAAAATATATATTGGCAAAACAGGAATATTTAATAATGAATATGAAGTTGTTGTTACTGATTGGAGAGCACCAATTTCGAGTATATATTATGATGGTCAGTTAGGAAAAGTACAATATGAATGTCCTGACGGAATAATAGAGGGAAATTTAAGCAAGAAAAGAGTTTATACCATTGAAAATTCTATATTAAAAGATTATCAAGATATAGATATAACTACAAATGATGAATTTTTACAGGAATGTCTCAATGAAAATTCAGAATCTAGACTTAAAAATATTATTTCTACAATACAATTGGAACAAAATAAAATTATTAGAGCTAAAATGTCAAATCCTCTTATTGTACAAGGGGTAGCAGGTTCGGGAAAAACAACAGTAGCATTACATAGAATAGCTTATCTAGTATATACATATGAAAAAGAATTTAATCCAGATGAATTTTTAATTATTGCTCCAAATAAATTTTTCCTAGATTATATTTCAAATGTTCTGCCAGATTTGGGTGTGGATTATGTAAGACAGCAAACATTTGAAGAATTTATGCTCGAAAATATTAATGGGGATTTTGAAATTAAACCTATAAATGAAGAATTGTCAAATATAGTTAATCAAAATGGAAAAATTGATTTAATAAAGAAATCTGCAAATTTTAAATCTTCATTAAAATATAAAGAATTAATAGATGATTTTATTAATGAATTTTTGAAAAATAGTTTGCCAAAAAAAGATTTTAAAGTTTCTGATATTGTAGTATTTAATAATAATGAAGTAATAGATATGTTTATGAATTATTTTAAAAATAATTCAATAAATGAAAGTAAAAAAATGTTAATGGGGATTTTACAAAAAAGAGTTAGTAATATTGCAGATGAATTAATAGACAAATTATCAGAACAAAGAAAGAAGAAATTAGATAATATAGATAAAGATTTAAGTGAAGATAAAATAAAAGAAATAAGATTAGATATTTTTAAAGAAACAGAATATGAAATGCAACAACTTTTTAAAGGTGGAAAAAAATTAGTATTAGATTATTTGAAAAATTTTAAAATTGAAAAGGTTTTACCAATATATAAAAGAATTATAACTGATCAAATCTTATTTGATAAATATGTAGAATCTGAATTATATGAATACATTTTAAAAAAATATAAAGAGAATATAAAGAACAAAAAAGTTGAATATCAAGATTTAGCACCATTGTTTTATATTCAAAATAAATTTTGGGGAAATATTAATAATATAAAATTGGAACATATTGTTATTGATGAAGCTCAAGACTTGGGAGAATTTCAATTTTATAATTTTAAAGAATTAGTTAAACATAATATGTCGATGACAATTTTAGGAGATATATCACAGGGAATATACTCATATAAAGGAACGAATGATTGGAATAAACTTAATCAAAAAGTTTTTAATAATGGAGCATCCATAGAATATTTAAAAGAAAGCTATAGAACCTCTATTGAAATAATGAACGAAGCCAATGAGATAATAGATAGACTTTCAAATAAAGAAAACATAATTTTAGCAAAACCAATCGAGAGACATGGAAAGGAAGTAAGACATTTTACAGCTAAAACTACAGAAGAACAAATAGATATTTTATATAAGTTAATTGACGAACAATTAAAAGATGGGAATATAAATATAGCAATAATAACAAAGGATTTTAATGAAAGTATAGAACTATATAATAAAATAAATAAAAGATTGTATGATATACAACTGATTTCCGAAGATGTAAGTAAATATAAAGGTGGAATAAATATAATACCCTCATATCTTTCAAAGGGATTAGAATTTGATAATGTTATTATTTATAATATAAATAAATATAATGAAGATGTTTTAGACACTAAATTATTGTATATTGCATGTACTAGAGCAATGCATACATTGGATATAATTAAGGTAAAGACAGATAATTGTATATAGAAACACACTTTTATTATATACAAGGTATATAATAAAACTCGCTTTATATTTAGATTTTTAAAGCGAGTTTTTGCTTATTTTATGCAAAAACTATTGCAATATATATATAATTATGATATAAATAATTCATCAAAAGGCAATATTTTAAATATTGTGCATAATAAATATAAGGATTTATTGTCTTTATATAGTTTTATCACATATATAGTGTATTCTAAAAATCGCCCTTTAAATTTAATATTAATAAATTTATGACTTATTTTAATAGGTCTATTTTTTTGTCCAAATTAAAGAATAGATAAAGTAAAACAAGCATAGATTTAAACGGAGGTTTAATATGACAATTTATAGGGAGTTTGAAACTAATGAAAAAACTATGCAGGAGTTAGTAAAGGAGATTGTTAAAAGGGTTCAAAGTCAATAGTTGGGGTAGAATACCTGAAAAGTATTTTGTCTCAGCTTTTTTCATTGATTGAAAAGTTACTGTTAAAAATGTACTAAAATAGGCATTTTTAGGTAACACCAATAAACCAACGATACAAATTGGTAATATATAGTATTCACTTTTTGATTC
>DBFJJM010000130.1:0-2507 GCA_048393175.1 Candidatus Merdicola sp. | reverse complement strand
TAGTATTTTAGGAGTTTTACTATTACTATTTCTTTTTTCTATTATTTTTGCCTTATTTAATGTAGGAAATGATAAAATTTTAAGTAAGATAAGTATCAATGAAATGGATGTTTCTAATTTATCAAAACAAGAGGCTTTGGATAGAATAAAAGAGGTAACCGACCAAAGAATTGAAAAAGATATTTCGCTTACTTACCATGAATATGAAACAAGCATTAGTCCTAAGCAATTAGAGGTTTCTTATAATGTCGAAGAGGCAATTCAAGAAGCATATGAATATGGGAGAAATGGCAATATCTTTATAAATAATTATCAAATTTTAAAAACAAAATTAGTTCCTAAAAAAGTGGTAATTGCGATAAACTTAAATCAAGAAGAATTAGAAAAGCAACTAGAAGATATTAATAGTAAAATTCCAAATTCCGTTACAGAAAGTAGTTACTATGTAGAAGAAGACGAATTAATTATTACAAAAGGAAAAGAGGGTCTTGCCATTGAAAAAGAGGAAATAAAAAAACAAATTTATGAAAAGCTTTCTGATTTAAAACAGACAGATAAAGCAATTGAAATCTCAACCCAAACCAAAAGGCCAGAGGCAATTGATTTAGATAAAATTTATCAAGAAATACACAGGGAACCACAAAATGCTTATTACACAACAGAGCCATTTAAACTTTATCCACATGTCGATGGAATAGATTTTGCTATTTCTTTAGAAGAAGCAAAAGAAAAATTAAAAGAGGAAAAAGAAGAATATAGTATTCCACTAAAAATAACAAAGCCAGAAATTACAACAGATAAACTAGGTTCAAAGGCTTTTCCGGATTTGTTATCTACGTTTAGTACTAAATATGATGCTAGTAATACAGCTAGAAGCAAGAACTTAGCTTTAGCAGCAGCTAAAATTAACGGAACTGTAGTAATGCCAGGAGAAATTTTTTCTTATAATAAAGTGGTAGGAGAAAGAACCATTGCAGCAGGATACCAGGAGGCAAAAATATATGAAAATGGTAAAGTAGTAGATGGATTAGGAGGAGGAATTTGTCAAATTTCTTCTACCTTATATAACACAGTAGTATATGCTAATTTAGATATTGTTAGTAGAAGAAATCATCAATTTTTAACTTCTTATGTAGGAGCAGGAAAAGATGCTACGGTAGTATATGGTTCTACTGATTTTAAATTTAGAAATACAAGAACCTATCCGATTAAATTAGTTTGTTCTGTAAAAAATGGAATTGCAAAAATAGATATGTATGGAATTAAAGAAGAAAAGGAATATAAGGTAGAAATTAAAACAACAGTTACGTCTACTATACCATATACCACTTCTTACACAGAAGATGCTAGTATGGAAGCAGGAAAAGAAGTAGTGAAGCAAAAAGGAATGAATGGTTGTAAAAGTGAAACATATAAAGTTTTGTCTTTAAATGGAAAAGTGGTATCTAGGACGCTACTGTCAAAAGATACATATAATCCAATGCAAAGGTTAGTGATAAAAGGAACAAAATCTGCTGCTACGAAACCTCCAGTAGTAGAAGAACCAACTGTTCCAGAAAAGCCAGAAGAACCTGTTAGTAATACACAAAGTGAAAACGAAACACAAACCAATACAAATGTAAATCAAACAACACCATAATTTACCTGAGGCATTTTGTCTCAGGCTTTCTTTTTTTAGGTATTGACAAAAGGTATACAAAACGCGTATAATTAAAAACATGATAGAAATATGCACCATTAGCTCAGCTGGTAGAGCAGCTGACTCTTAATCAGAAGGTCCGCGGTTCGATCCCGCGATGGTGCACCAAGTAAAATTGTTACACAAAAGAAGTGTAGCAATTTTTATTTTAATATAGCAATCAAAAATAGAAGGAAAAGTAAAACCTAATTAAAATAATAAAGGAGCGATAAAATGAAACAAATTGTTTTTAATGATGATAAGTTAACACAGGAGCAACTCGATAAAGTGGTAAACAAAGTAAGGGGAGTAATCTATAGAGGTTCAAAAGAAATTCTACTCGTTCATTACGCAGGTCTTTATATGCTTCCAGGAGGCAGAATTGAGGAAGAAGAAAGTGATGAACAAGCCTTAAAAAGGGAAATCCTAGAAGAATCGGGAATAACAATACAAGAACCATTACCGAATCCATTTTTAGAAATAAGTAGCTATGATAAAAATTACGTAGATAGAGAAAAGGGAACAATCAATAGACTAACAAAAACCAGATTTTTTGAAATTCATACAAGCCAAAGGATAGAGGAAAAAAGAAAAAAATTAACAGACAGAGAGAAAGAAAAAGGGCATACTATTAAATATGTGAATTTATATACCATACCAGATTTAATTAAAAGAAAAGATACGGACAATTTAAAAGGGAAACAATTCGACAGAGAGTTATTAACAGTACTGATTGAAATTGCAAAATTAAGAAAAAGAAGGGAAGAACAAAGGGAATAAGATAATTTTTTATAGAGAAAAAATAAAAATGAAAGAGAAAAGCAGACTT
>DBFJJM010000129.1:0-1692 GCA_048393175.1 Candidatus Merdicola sp. | reverse complement strand
AAGAGCAAGAAAAAGAATTTTACGAAACGGTAAAAACAAGTATAGATAAGTATACCAAACTTACAGGACTGTATCCTAAGCAAGTAAGAATAAAGAATATTTGCTATGCTTGGGGAAGTTGTTCTTCGAAAGGAAATATTTCCATTAATTCAAAATTAGCAGCAAAAAGCAAAGAGGCAGTCGATTATGTTGTGTTACATGAACTATGCCATTTGCAATATATGAATCACTCCAAAGAGTTTTGGAAAAAAATAGAAAGTTATCTGCCAAACTATAAAGAAATTCAAAAAGAATTAAAAGACTAGAAGAAACAGGAAAGTAAAGTTGCTACTTTCCTGTTTCTTTTTTAAAAAGAAATAATAGATTGGTATAGTTGAATCGCGTAGCTATCTGTCATTCCAGAAATATAGTATAAAAGTGCTTGAATATAGTCTTCTTCTTCCATAAGGTCAAATAGTTTTTCATTCAAGTACCCTTTTTTGTTAAAATCAATAAGATAACGCTCAAGCCAAGTAACAAAAGGTGTGACAAGGTCTGGATAATCTTTTTCTAATAAATGCAGTTGTTCTAAAGTTTGATTAGAATGATAAGCTTGTCTTAAAGTAGAAAAGATTTCTGTTAAGATTAAATGACAATAGCGATGAGAAGCATCGAGTTTTGGATTTAAATAAATTTTTTCATAATTAAAATGTTTCATATCATTTAACATATGAGTTGTTTCTTCTGAAAAACGAAGTCCTTCTTCTACACTAGAATGACAAATCAAATCGTAAATTAAATCATTAATAAAATTGGTGTTATTAATTTTCCTTCCTTTTGGGCAATGAATTAAATCATAAAGTTCTTCTAAATTATCCTCTAAAATCCCAAGAGAAATAGCATCTTCAATATCTCTTCTTACATAAGAAATTTTATCTGCAATTTTTACGATGCATCCTTCCCAAGTATAAGGCGGATATTGATTTGGTTTTTGGTAACAAGCTAAATCAATTGCTTGTGTACGAGGTTTTAGAGAAGTTTCATCGATTTCGCCACAATGCGAAATAATACCGTCTCGCACCGCATAAGTTAAATCTAAATTTTGTTTCTCATCTTTTTCATTTTCTAGTAGTTCAATTTTGTCTACCATATCTAATCCATTTTTTTCATGCCAAAAAGGTTTTCCTAATTCTTTTTCTGAAAGTTCAGAAAGAATTTTTTCTCCTTGATGACCAAAAGGGCTATGACCTAAATCATGGGCAGTAGCGATTACTTTGGTTAGTTCTCCATTAAGACCGAGTGCTTTAGCAATAGTCGAACTAATCGATTCGACATTCATAATATGCTCTATTCTTGTACAAATATGGTCATTTTTAGGAGAAAAAAATACTTGTGTTTTATGTTTTAGTCTTCGGTAAGCATCAGAATACAGAATTCTAGTATAATCTCTTTCAAATTCAGAACGGATATCCATATTACGTTTATATAAAGGGATTTGTCTGTGAATTAGGTTCTCCCATTTAGGATTAGTAGGGCAGGCTATTTCAGATTCAGGAAATACATTCATTTTTCTTACCTCCTTTAGGGGTGATTTTATTTTTCATTTGTTTTTTTTATGGTAATATTTCCAAAAAAGTATATCATGTTTTCGAAAAAGGTACAATCTTTCAAAATCATTTTCAATGGAAAAATAACAAATTAAAAGAAGATAAA
>DBFJJM010000128.1:0-8328 GCA_048393175.1 Candidatus Merdicola sp. | reverse complement strand
ATCTTTATATCCTTTTCCTGGTATTCTTACTTTTTCTCCGCTCTCAATTCCCTGTGGAATATAAATAGAAGCCGTATCATCAATGGTATCTACACTTGCTCTCGTTCCTAATGCCGCTTCCCAAGGCGTTAATTTTAAGTCTGTATAAATGTCAATTCCATTTAGTTGATATTTTTTACTATCTTGTATATTAATGCGAATTAATAAATCTCCGTTTTTCCCACCATTTGTCCCAGCCTTACCTTGTCCTAATAAACGAATCTTTTCTTGATTACGAATGCCTGCTGGCACTTTTATCGAAAATGTTTTCATTTTTCCTTGTGCTGTTCTTAAAGAAATTTTTTTATCGCAGCCATAAAAGGTTTCCTCTATGCTTAAATTAATTTCTGTTTCAATGTTTTCCCCTCTTAGAGGAATCTTTCTTTTTTCCTTTTTATTTAAAATTGTTCCTTCTTCTTTTTCTAACATATTGCCAAAAAACAAATGAAAAAAGTCACTAAATTTAGATTCATTACTTCTATTACTTTCCTCATAATCCTTTTTTTTGTTTCCTACATTACGATTCCACATGCGGTCATATTTTCTTTTCGCTGTACTATCGGAAAGAACGCGGTATGCTTCGTTAATATCCTTAAATCGTTCCTCTGAAAATTGGTCTTTTTGATTAATATCTGGATGATATTTTTTTGCTTGCATGCGATATGCTTCTCTTATTGCATCCACTGTTACGCGACTTGTGTCTAATCCTAGTATTTTGTAATAATCTTTAAATATCATGTTTCAACATCCTCCCAAGTTCATGGTTAGCTTATTATATCACACCTATTTACTGATTTAAAGTATCTTGGACGAATTTATATCGTTTCTTCACAAAAAAGAAACAAATTCTCTTATCAATTTGTTTCTTTTTTACTGTTTTTTCGTTTCTCGTTTACGAATCGATTTCTCGTTTTAATACTAGAAGGATGAATTAATTTACCTTTTTCAATCGTATATTGGATAGATTGGTCAAGTAACCAAATCATTGTTTCCTCTATATCTACAAAAGCCATCTTTCTTTTTTGGTCTAACTGTTTTCCTTCCTCTTTTCGAGTTTCCTCTATTTTATCTGCTACAAATAAAATCTTAGCCAATAAATCCATATTAGGACTTCCTGTTGTATGATAACAAATAGCCTTTTGCATCTCTTCTGAAAAATGATATTTCTTTTTTACCATATCTGCTCCAATTTTTCCATGTAGTAAACTAATATTTTCTAGTTCTATCCAATCAGTAGGCAAATTATTTTCTTGAACATAGTTTAAACTAGCTTCTTTTCCTAGTTCTTTTGCCATGTCATGTGTTAGACCAACTAACATGGCTTTTTCTTCATCCACATGATACTGTTTGGCTAGCTGTTTTGCACATTTCATTGTTCCGATAGAATGCAAATATCTCTTTTCCGATAAGCTAGTTTGTATTTCTTTTCTTATTTCTTCTAATTCCATTTCGTTTCTCCTTTTATTATTGCATTACCATCTTAATTAATTGGTCTAATAATTCTGAATAAGAAATTCCTAACTGTTGTATTAATTTAGGATACATACTAATTTTAGTAAATCCGGGCATGGTATTAATTTCATTTAAATAAATATGACCTGTTTGTTTTTCTAAAAAGAAATCGACTCGAGCAAGACCTGTTCCATCTACTGCTTGAAAAGCCTTTATTGCCATCTTTTTAATCTTTTCTTCTATTTTCTTTTCTATTTTTGCGGGAACTTGTGTTGTAGACTTACTATTTTTATATTTTGCTTCAAAACTATAAAACTCATCTGCTGGCAAAACTTCTCCTAAGCAAGAAGCAATTGGATTGTCGCTTCCTAACACAGCACATTCTAGTTCTCTTGCTTCTATCCCTTGTTCGATTATGATTTTATCATCATATTGCCCCGCATAATCCAATGCTTCTTTTAAAAAAATAGTCTTTTCTACTTTTCTAATCCCTACTGAAGAACCTGAATTAGACGGTTTTACAAAAATAGGATAACCTATATCTTGTTGTATTTTTTCTTCAATTTGACCTAATGTTACTTCTTTTTTGGTTAACGTCTCATCCATTAAAAAATAATGATTCTGCTTTTTGATAAGAAAAAGAGAGTTTACTTGTGGAATATCCGCTTTTTCTAAAATTATTTTTGTATAGGCTTTATCCATACAGATACTAGAAGACAACACCTTGCATCCAACATATGGAATGCTAAGTAATTCTAGCATTCCTTGCACGGTTCCATCTTCTCCATAAAGTCCATGTAATACTGGAAATATACAATCCATTTGCTTTACATATTCGATTGGATTTTGTATTTGTTCTAATGCTGCTTTTTCTAACTTTTGCCCCACCTCTACTTCTGGTATATTAGAAAAATCAACTTGATACTGATACCATTTTCCCTGTAAATCAATATAAATAGGAAAAATTTCATATTTTTGTCTATCGAGATTTTTTAAAACACAAAGTCCAGAAACAATCGACACATCATGTTCTGTAGACCTTCCTCCAAACATTACCCCTAACTTAATCATCTTGACATCCTCCTATTTCTTTGGCTATCTGTGTTAAGTTCATGGCATTAGAAGCTTTTAATAAAACAACATCTTCTGGTTGTAATATTTTATGTAACAAAGAAATAGCTTGTTGATTCGTTTGTAAAATCGTGATGTTTTTTTCCTCCATACCAAGTTCTTTTGCCCTATTTGCAATTTTTTGTGAAAACTCTCCTATTGTAATTAATAGATTAATTTTGTTTTTTACAACTTCTTCTCCTACTGCTTCATGTAAAATATTAGCATACTCTCCCAACTCTAACATGTCTCCTAATACAGCAATTTTTCGCTTTCCAGCTATTTCTTTTAAATACTCTAACGCAGCTTTTGTAGAATCATAGCTTGCATTATAGGAATCATTAATAATCGTTACATGCTCCTTTGTTTCAAATGTATCCATTCTTTTTTTGGTTAATTCAAATTGTTCGATCCCTTTTTGTATGTTTTCTATGGAAATCTCTAACTGCCTTCCTACTGCCAATGCCATACAACTATTGTATACAAAATGTCTTCCACTAATTGGTACTGTCATAGAATAAGTTTTGTTTTCTTCTTTTATTTGATATTGACTATTTTTTTGTCCTACTTGAATAGCATATGGCATCCAAGTAGAACTCTGTTCTATTCCACAAGTAATCACCCAATCTCTATCTTGCTCTTCGTTCCATTTATGTAACAAATCATTATCATTATTAATAATTAATATTCCATTTTCTTGTAGCCCCTGTATTATTTCTAATTTAGCCTTTAAAATAGTTTCTCTCGAACCTAAATTTCCAATATGTGATGTGCCAATATTCGTAATCACAGCTATCGTAGGTTTTGCAATCTTACTTAAATAGGCAATCTCTCCTAAATGATTCATTCCCATTTCGACTACTACTGCTTCATGGTCTTTTAATTTTAGTAAAGTAAGTGGAAGCCCAATATGGTTATTAAAATTTCCTTGTGTTTTTAACACTTTATATTTTTGACTTACCACACTAGCAATAATGTCTTTTGTACTCGTTTTTCCTACACTTCCTGTAACAGCTATAACCGGAATAGTATAAAAGGAACGTTTATATGCTGCTAATTTTCCAATTGCTTCAATTGTATCGTCCACTAATACAATAGCACGATTGGAATATTTTGTTTTCACTTCTTCCGAAATAGCTACTTTTTGCAAAAGACATACACTAGCACCTTTTTCTAATGCCTCTTTATAAAAGGAATTCCCGTCCACTTTTTCTCCTTTTATGCCGATAAAAACGTCTCCTAATTTTACTTCTCTGTTATCTTTTACGAAATTGTCACATATTATCTCTTCTGTTCCGCATACTAACTTTCCATTACATATCTTAAGAATATCTTTTACTTTTAATTCTTTCATTTTTTCATCTCCTTATTAACCTGTTACATTATATTCTATTTGTTCTCTTTTGACAACGCATTTTTTAGTAGACAAGAGTGAAAAACTTTGAAGTTTTTTCTTCATACAAATCATGACCACCCGTAAAACGGGTGGTCATGAAATTACCTTCTTGGTCTTACTATAGTATTTGGTGTTTGTTGTAAAAACATTAAAAATATCTATTGTCTTTTTTATGCCTTCTCGTATTTTCTTTTTTCCCCATTGCTGTAGTTTCTCTATAGTTTTTTACCTTTTGTGGATATAGCAGGTAATTAGGCTATTTTTCTACACTTCTATTGGCAATTTCAATGGCTTTTGTTACAATATTTCCACATGTTTTAGAAGAAACATTTCCCCATCCACCATCTTGTTTTACTTGCTCATATACTCCTAATTCTTTCGCTATTTCCTCTTTTAAATTGTCGGACATCATAGTTCTATTTCTAGACATATTCTTTCCTCCTTATAAAACATATTTCACTATGTTTTATAATAATAGTATGGCATGAATCTCTTGTTTTATAATAGCAATTGTTTGTGTTTTTTCCTTTATTTTGTTAAGGTTCCATTTGGTGTATTGATAATCGTCAAAATATCTTCTTCTTTTCCTGTTTCTGCATTAATATAGACTAAAAAGTCTGTTCCGTCTACTTTTCCTTTAAATTCCCAACAGAAAATTTCTGTTTTAAATTCAGTTGGAATATAGGCTAATCCTTCACTTTCAATATTTAAATTTTGATTTAAGACTTCTTTTGCTTTTTCTTTACTGATTTTCGGAGACGGAATCGTTCTTTGTGAATGAGAATTTAAATAACCAGTTGTCTCAATTCCTAATACTTCTCCATTATCTAGCGCGATTTTTAATTTAATCAAATCTGGATACATCACTACATTATTTTGTGTATAAGCATAATTAATAGTTACGATACCATCTTGTTTTAAATAATAGGTTTCTTTCATATTGGTAAAGCCTCTGCTATTTAAAAAATCTTTTCCGATTTGGTCTGCTTTTTGTTGGTCTATCGATTCTGCATTTACCTCTCTATTATAGTTCATATAAACTACATGTCCACCTTTTTTAGTAATGGAAATAGTGGCAAAATTATCTTTTGGGGCTTCTTTTAATTTAACAGAAAAATCATATGTTGGCATATCGGTATTTTCACTCATTCCATTACTATCTATCTGGTCTATTTTATCTTGTCCAATAAACTGGATAGCAGCCTGCTTTGCCTTTTCTTCATCAATGTCTTCTCCTGTTAAACCTTTCTTTTCAGCAGAAGTAATATGTTCTGAAAATGCTCCATCATAAATTAAACCAGCATATTCATGAAAATTACTTTCTATATTACTAAAACTATCTTTTGAGATATTACTTACTTGCTGTGCAAAAGCGTTGGTTCCCTTTTTCTCTAGCTCTCCCCATTTAATTCTTCCATCATTAATATCACTTGACAATTGATTTAATGTATTTTCTAATTCCACACTATGGTCATGAAGCGTTTTTAAATTATTTAAATCGTCTTGAGAAAGTGGCTCTCGATTAATATTTTTGCGAGATAAAGAATAACTATAATCACTTACTTGGTTTAAAAATTTTGCTGTATTGGAAAGCTCATTTGCTTCTACTGGTAATTGTGCTAAATAAGTTTGAGCTAAGTTTGCTTCTCTCCATACTCTCGTTAATGTTTCCGCTCCATGTTCAGGAGTTGTGGATATTAACGATTTAGCTAAATAGTTTTCCACATTTTGTACATAGTCTACTAATTCATAAAAAGCTAAATTATATTGATTTTCAGAAGCTTGTCTAAATTCAGTTTGCTTTTTATAGGCAAAAATACCAAGTGCAGCAATAATTGCCACTAAAACAACAATAATGGTAAGCATATGCCTATCTTTTAAACGATTTTTCCAATCGATTAATTTATTTTTCACATTCATATTTATCCATTCCTTTCTTATTTACAAAATCGGTGTTTTCCAATGGTCTTAATTAAAGGCCTAGACCAAATCCATTTATTCGTAGCGGTTGCCGGATTGAAATAGTAGATTGCTCCTCCCGTTGGGTCCCATCCGTTCATTGCATCTCTTGCTGCTTTATATACAGTAGAGCCTTCACTAATCGCTTTATTAATTTGACCATCTGCTACTGCTGTAAAAGCACCTTTTTCATAAATAACTCCTGCAATCGTATTGGGAAATTTTGAATCTTTCACACGATTTAAAATAACAGCACCTACTGCCACTTGTCCTTCATATGGTTCTCCTCTTGCTTCTCCGTTAATCGCTCTTGCCATTAATTGAACATCTGAAGTAGAATTTCCACTTGCAGCATAAACGGTTTGATTTTTTTCTTCGGTATTCCATAAAAAATAACTAGTTACTAGCAAAAGAGCAAGAGAAAAAAGAATTCCCATTTTAACTAATTTTGATTTCACTTTATCCTCCTAAAATTTTCTTTTGTTGTTAGTTTGTATCATTTTTTAAAATAATATTCCTAGTTTTAAAGTTTTCTTAATTCTTTGAAAAAAAAACAAGAATATGATAAAATAGCAAAAAAAGTAAAAAAGATAGGAGTTTTTTATGAAAAAAGTACTGATTTTTTATGCTTCTTATGGAGGAGGACATTTGTCTGCAGCAAAGTCAATAGAAGAAACATTAAAAATAAATTATCCAGAAATGGAAACAAAATTAATTGATTGTATGAAATATGTAAATAAAACAATTGAAAAAATTACAACAACAGCCTATAAAGAAATGGCAAAAAAATTTCCGTGGGCATGGGGAAGAGTGTATTCCGATTCTCAAAAAGGTCCTCTTGCTCATATTTCTTCTTATTCTAATAAAGTAATGGCTGTAAAACTATTAAAACTTTTACGAGAGGAAAAACCAGATATGGTGATTTCTACCCATCCTTTTGGAAGTCAAATGTGTAGCTATTTAAAAAGAAAAGGGAAAATCAATTGTAAAATTGCTACTATTATGACTGATTTTGCACCACATGACCAATGGTTAGTAGGACAGGATTATATAGATGCTATTTTTGTCTCTCATGAACAAATGAAACAGGAAATTGTGAAAAAAGGAATCGCTTCTGAAAAAATCTTTTCTACTGGTATTCCTATTTCAAACCGTTTTTTAGAAAAAAAAGATAAACCAAAAATCAAACAAACATATAACTTACAAGAAGGAAAACAAACCGTTCTTTTTTTTGGCGGAGGCGAATTTGGATTAGGAAAAACCAAAACACTTATAATTTTTGAACTATTAGTAAAACAATTTCCTTTTTTGCAAATGATTGCTATTTCTGGAAAAAACCCTAAAATGAAAGCTGCTTTTAAAGAAATTGTAGAGCAGAATCATGCAAAAAATCGTGTTCAATTAATCGAGTTTTCTAAAGAAATACCAGAATTAATGGCTGTTTCTGATTTTGTTGTAACAAAACCCGGCGGTCTTACCGTGTCTGAAAGTTTAGCATCTGGACTTCCTCTTATTCTAATTAATCCTATTCCTGGACAAGAAGAAGAAAATGCTTTGTTTTTAGAAAAAAAGCAGGTTGGTATTTGGATAAAAAAGAATGATACTATTCTAGAAAAGCTTACCTCCTTTTTCCAGAACACAGAACAACTAAATCAGATGAAACAAGAAGTCTCTTCTTTAGCCAAACCAAATGCTGCAGATGAAATTTGTCAAATAGCAGTAAATCTTATAAAAAAATAAAATACCCACACATCAAAAGATGGGGGTATTTGAATCATAAACTATAATAAAAAAATGTATAATTTATGATAATTGTATTTTACCCTAAAAAACATAAATTATACATTTTTTCTTTTTTTGTTTTTTATCTTTTTGACTTCTTTTTTTGCCTCTTTTTATCTATTATTTTTGTTTACTATTTATGATTTATCAATTTGTATAATTTTTTCTAAAGCCTGCTGAAAATTATTATTTTCAATTTTATAATCCATTACTTCTTCTACTTTTTGAAATTTTTCCTTATCAATTGCCATTCTTTTTTGAATAAAATCAATCGAATCTCCTCTTTTTAACATCCTTTGAATTCTTTCTTCTGTTGGAACATAAAGATAGAAAACATGAAGAGAAATGTTTTTCAAATTATCTTGCTCTATTTTCTTTCTAATATCTGATACTGAATCTACAATTGAAATACAGGCAACATTATTCTTTAAAGATTGCCTATCCATTCCATAAAATTGCCCATTAAACTCTGCACGTTGTGCTAATTGATTCTTTTGCCATAATGTTTCAAACTGCTCCTTTGTAACAAATTCATATTCTTGGTCTTCTTTTTCTTCTTGTCTTTTTTCTCTTGTTGTATAATTAATTGG
>DBFJJM010000127.1:0-10183 GCA_048393175.1 Candidatus Merdicola sp. | reverse complement strand
CTGTTCATGGATCTCTTTATTAAGTAGTGAAAGATCGTCGACACATATACAGTCCATATTCTCACCCATATGAAGCAATGTATCAACTGTTTTTTGTAGTTTTTAACTTTTTTTCTAATTTTTTCCTTTTCAATTTAGTTAAAATTCTAGCACTACTTTAAATAAATCGCCATCTAGATAAATATCGAAATTACCACCTTGCAGTTGTGTTAAACTTTGTGCAATGGATAATCCTAGCCCACTTCCTTCTGTATTTCTTGCTTTATCTCCTCTTACAAAACGTTGCATTAATTCGTCTACTGAAATATTTAACTCTTCTTTTGAAATATTTTTAATAGCAATTACAATTTTTTCTTGATTTTTCACTACATCTACATAAACACGAGAACCCTCTAAAGCATATTTGGTAACATTTGAATATAAATTTTCAATTACACGATATAGGTATCGATTATCTGCTATTATTGTTGTCTCTTCTTTTGGAAAACTTAGAATAACTTTTAATTGTTTGTCTTTTAATCTATCTTCAAATTCCCCTGTTACTTGTTTAATTAATTCACAAACATTTAACTTTTCTTTTTCTAATTTTAAATTTCCAGAAGATGCTTTTGAAGCTTCTACTAAATCCTCAATTAATTTCTTTAAACGTTGTGATTTACTGTCTAAAACGTCAATATATTCTTTTATTTTTTCATCTTGTATTTCTTCTCTTTTTAATAAATCTACATAGTTAATAATAGAAGTAAGTGGTGTTTTAATATCATGTGAAACATTGGTAATTAATTCTGTTTTTAATCTTTCGCTTTTCAAACTCTCTTCTATGGCATTGGAAAATCCTCCTGCAATATCTTTCAAGTAAACTGCCATTTCTTTTAATACCCCTTTCAATTGCTCTTCTTGCAAGCGAATATCCGTATGACCTTCATAAATTTGTTTTGTTACTTCCTTTATTTTATTAAATTCATTCATACGTTGCAACATAAACCAATAGCAATAAACCCAAAAACCAAGTAATAATAGTATTGCAAATGCTCCCCATGCTCGAATTAAGGCAAACAAGATAATTGATACTAATACCATACCGGAAAAAACAAGTGCCAGACGGAATGCCGTATTGATATTATACATTACACTTCGATAAATCTTTATTAGTTTTTGTTTGGTCCAATGATATAGTTTATAGACAAAACTATTCTTCCAAAAGGTTTTCGACTTTACCCTTTTTAGCACACTTCCCATACAATAGAAAGAAAAAAGTAGACACAAATAAGAACATATCATGCAAGGTGCAAAGAAAATCACATTATATTGCATCATCCCTCCACTTTCTATTGCTAGTGCTAAAAAGATAGATGCAACTAAAATAGCAACTAAACCAAATACCTCTAATGGCAATCTATCAAACCAATTTAAGGCAATCTTTTCTTTTCCTTTTACATGTCCTGTAGAATAAATCAAATAAATTAAATCTATCATAAAAATAACAAATGATAAAATTCCTACCCAATATTCGTAAGAATAATATTTTTGAACAAATTGATAAATCTTAGCACTTGTTACAAAAAAGTCATTTTCTGCTAATGAACTATCTATACTCGTATAAACCTCGTTACCATTTTGTCTAAATAAATTCATCATGTTAGAATACTTTAATTGCTCTCCACTTAAAGAAGAAATATTCGTATTAACCACTCCATTTACGTAATTCCAATAGTATTGCATTTGTGTGATTTGTTGTTTAATTCCTTCTATAGAATCATTCTTTCCATTCATAGAAACGTTCGTATAGGCTTCATTGGTATCTGGATTAATGACCAAATAGCGAAAATTCGAATCCCCTTTTGTATAATAGTTCATACGATAATAAATCTTTTCTGCTTCTGTGATTGCAAATTGTTGTGTCGGTGTACCATCGCTATATTCTCCATAGCGTTCAATTAATGTATTTTTAACACTTTTTACAGTAGTAGTACATTCTTGTAATTTAGATTTGTATTGGTCTATAAAAAAGTCTGTTTCAAAATAGGACTTATTTGTAGTCACATCTGGATATTGTACTGTATAAATCATGACCAAAATGGAGATTATCATAAAAATAGTAGCAATTGGGATAGTTAATATTGAAACCGTCTTTAAAACAGTAGATTGCATCCACTTTTTTTGTTCCACTTTCTTTTCCTCCTGTTCCTTTTTATTTTTCTATGTTTTCAATTTTATATCCGATTCCCCAAATTACTTTTAAATATTTCGGTTCTCTCGGATTAATTTCTATTTTTTCTCTTATGTGCCTGATATGAACAGCAATAATATTTTCTGCCCCATAGGCTTCATCTTCCCATACATTTTCATAAATTTGTTCAATGGAAAAAACCTTTCCTTTATTTTTCGTAAGGAAACGTAAAATATTATATTCGGTAGGAGTAAGCTTAATTTCTTTTCCATCTACCATTACTTGTTTCGTATCATCATTTATAATTAATTGCCCTGTTTGATATTGTTTACTAGCTTCTACTTGATTCATACTACCTAGTAAAGTATAACGTCTCATTTGAGAATTGACTCTTGCTACCAATTCCATCGGACTAAATGGTTTTGTAACATAGTCATCTGCCCCCACATTTAAGCCTAATATTTTATCATAATCTTCTGATTTAGCAGATAGCATAATAATGGGTATCGGATTTTCTTCTCTTACTTTACTAGCTACTTGAATTCCATCCATTTTTGGCATCATAATATCAAGAATAATTAAATGAATCTCATTTTTCTTTAAAATATTTAGAGCTTCTTCTCCGTTATATGCTGTATGGATTTTATATCCTTCTTTGCTTAAATAAATTTTAATTGCATTAACAATTTCTTTATCATCATCCACTACTAAAATATGATACATTTTCTTTCCCCTTTCTTACCTTTCTATTATACCATGTGAATTATTAAGAAAAAAGGATAGAAGATATTAAGTTTTTCTTAACTCCTTCTATCCTTTTTTCTTACTTTTCTTGTTCCTTTTTTCGAATACGGTCTTTATAATCTACAAAATCACTAATTAGTATTTTAATGACTGCAAAAATTGGTACGGCTAAAAACATACCAAGCATTCCAAAATAGGCTCCTCCTATCGTAACCGCAAAAATAACTAATAATGGGCTTATTTTCAAAGAACTACCTACAATTTTTGGGTTAATAATATTTGCATCAATTTGCTGCAAAACAATGACTACAATAGCCATCCAAATTGCTTTGGATAATCCTCCTGTAAAAAGAGTAATTAAAATCGAAACTCCCACTCCTACAATGGCTCCAAAATAAGGAATTAGGTTCGATAGTCCAATAAAAAATCCTAGTAAAATAGCATATTTCACACCAAGTAGGCTCATCGCAATAGAAGTTAAAATTCCCACTACAATGGCATCTAAAAATTGGCTTGCTAGAAAACGGAAAAAAACCTCATTTGTTTTATTAAAATAATTTTCGATTCTTTCGCAGGTTTCTGGTTTAAAGATAGAATTTAACAACTTTTTCATAAAACGAACAATTTGTCTTCTTTCGATTAATACATAAACCGATACTACTAAAGAGACAAATATACTGATAATACCACTTGCAAAATTCACTACTCCTTTTGCATATTCTGCTAAACGCTCCATATTAAAATACTGTTTCAAATCAATATTTTTAATGTTATCAATAATTCCTATCACAGCATCACTTTTTAATATAGATTCTTCTGGTAACTGATTTATCTTTTCTATTGAACTATTATAGTAATTTCCAAAATTATTAATTAAATCAGCAAAACTTTGCATAATATTGGGTAAAATAAAATGAAAGGCAAGGACAATAAAAATAATAACAATTACATAAACAGTAAATACACTAAGTCCTCTTGCTCTTTTTTGAATCCCCTTTATTCTAAAGTTTCGATATCCTTTTTCTATTTTTCTACAAGGTAAATAGAGTAAATAAGCAATTAAAACACCAATCAAAAAAGGCATTAAAATTTCAAATAAGTTTCCTACCCATTGTTTTACTGCAGTAAAATTACTAAGAAGATTATATACCGCAATAACCGCTACAGCAAAACCAAACCAATAAAACCATTTTTTCCAAGCGTTACTTTTTTGTTCCATTATCTTTGTTTTCCTTCCTTTTTTCTTCTATTCCAATTTGTAGTTCTACTGGACAATGGTCACTTCCGAAAATAGAAGAATGAATTTTTGCTTCTTTTATTTGATTTTGGAGACATTTTGATACAATAAAATAATCAATTCTCCAACCTGTATTCTTCTCTCTTGCATGAAATAAATAGGACCACCAACTATAGGCTTCTTTTTCTTGTGGATAAAGATATCGAAACGTATCAATAAACCCACTTTCTAATAACCTTGTCATTTTTTCTCGCTCTTCCTCTGTAAAACCCGCATTTCTATGATTCGTCTTGGGATTTTTTAAATCTATCTCTTCATGTGCTACATTTAAATCTCCGCATAAAACAACTGGCTTTTTACAGTCTAATTTTAATAAATATTGTCTCATTTCATCTTCCCATAGCATGCGATAAGAAAGTCTTTCTAATTCTCTTTTGGAATTAGGTGTATAAACATTAACTAAATAAAAAGAAGGATATTCTAAAGTAATGACTCTTCCTTCTTGGTCAAACTCTTCTTTTCCTATTCCATAAACAACAGTTTGTGGCTTTTTTTTGGTAAAAATAGCCGTTCCAGAATAGCCTTTTTTCTTAGCACTATTCCAATATTGATAATATCCTTTTAAGTCTAGCTGTAATTGACCTTCTTGCATTTTTGTTTCTTGAATACAAAAAGCATCTGCATCTAAAGTAAAGAAAGTCTGTTCAAATCCTTTTGTCATAGCAGCTCTTAATCCATTTACATTCCATGAAATCAGTTTCATTTGTCTTCCCTTCTTCTTTTTTGCCTATTATACCATCGCTTGTTACTCATTTCAAGCAAAATGGTTTCTCTTTGCTATCTTCTTTTTTTATTTTGGAAATACCATTTTCCTTCTTTTTATAGAAAAGACAAAAAAAGAACATAAAGAATGATTTTCTCTATGTTCTTCTACTTTTTTATCTATACACATAACATTCTAGATTTTTTCTTCCAAAAGATAATGCTTCATTATGAGACCCCATAAATACGTCTATTTTACTATTTGAAATCGCTCCACCTCTATCTTGTACTACGAACCATCCTCCATTTGGTTTATTCTTAAAATAAGGGATATAGATAATGGTTCCAATTGGATATCCTTTTCCTGCAGCTATCGTATACCAAGCTTGTGCTTTTTGTCCAGAACCGGTAATACCATTTGACTTGCCACAACATCTAGAACAAGAACAATATGCAGATGTATTCATTGTTATAATACTTGGCGTTTTTCCTGCTACTTTTGAAGCTAAACTTGAACTTGAATTCGTAGCTGGATTAGTGCTAGCTGTTCTTTCTCCTCCTGACCTACTTGTTGTGTTTGCTTTTACTTGTATAATTTTATTTACTGGTTCTTTTATTACAGTAGAAGAAATTTCTGTTTTTTCAATTTCTTTTTCATTTTGGTATTTTACGCGGTAAGTAACTTCTCTTAAACCTTCTTGTCCTTGTTGTAATACACGATTAGCTGTTTCTTTTGAACCATTTGATACATCTTTTGTGATAGTTTCAAAAGGAATAGCCACTTGTTCTGTTACCATCTTTTCCGTAATAGGAGCATAGGCCTTTAATACCTGTTCCATTGTAATTTCCGTATTACTTTGAGCAATTTCTACTACTTCTTCTTGCTCTGAAATTTTTGTAATTCTAATTTCTTTTTGATTACCAATGGTTTCTTCCAATGCTGGAGTAACCTTTTCATCTGGTAATAAGATAATATGCTTTTCTTCTAGTATTTCTGATATCTTTGTTTTTGAAGTAATCGCATCCATTTCATAATTATTGGATAAAATAATTTTTACACTATTGACTCCCGTATTGGTTGCAAAAACACAAATTCCTGATAAAAACAAGAATAAAATGCAAAATCCAATAATTTTACGAATGGAAATCGATGCTTTCTCTTCATTTTGATTTGTTATCATTTTTACCTCCTTTAAAAGCAACATGTATATTATACCATCTATTCTTTTTGTTGTCAAATAATCCATTTTTCTCCATAGTATAGTATATGCCGCTTGTCTTAAAAAATTACCTTTTTTTCTCACTTTATAGAATTTCTTTCTTATTATGGATACAATAACACTAAATAAATGAACCAATTAGTATGTTATCTTATCTAATAGAAAAAAGTAGGAGGTGGATTACCATTTTAGACATACAAGCAGCTATAAAAGGTGATAAAAAAGCATACGAAAACTTAATTGAATCTCACAAGCAGTATCTTTATCATATTGCTATTGCCATTTTAAATAACGATGATGATGCTGGTGATGCCATTAGTGAAACCATTGTGAAGGCATTCCATAATCTTTCTAAATTGAAACATCCAGAATATTTTAAAACATGGATTACGAGAATCTTGATTAACGAAAGCAAAAAAATTTTAAAGCAAAAAAAGAAGGTACTATCTATCGAAGAATATAAAGAAGCAATCCAATCAGAAGAATCCTCTCTTTCAAAAGAAGAATCTATGGACTTAAAACAAGCCATTCAATCTCTTGATAATAAACACAAACATGTAGTCCTTCTTTATTATTACAATGATTTATCCATTCAAGATATAGCACAAATCCTAGCCATACCACAAGGCACCGTAAAAACAAGATTAAATCGTGCTAGAAAACAACTCTATTTCGTGTTATCTCAAGAAAGGAGGTATAAAAATGAAGGAAAATAATCAAGAAGACTATTTAAAAGCAAAAATTAAAGAATTTAATTTTTTACCTTACAAAGTCGATTTAAAAATAGAAAAAACATTAGAAAAATTATCTTCTTATTCTAGAAAGGAAAAACCAAAAATGAAAAGAATAGTAAGTATTGTAGCATCTATTCTTCTTCTTATTTTTGTATGTGGAAATGTATTTACTTATGCTACTGAGAAAACAGACCTTGTTTCTTACTTATTAAATAAATTTAATATTGGAGAAGAATTTCAAAAACAAGCTATGCAAATTGGTTCTGTACAAGACAGTAATGGAATTAAAATTTCTGTAAAAGAGATTGCCCTAAATGATGATTTACTTATTATACATTATTTTATTCAAAGCAATAAACCTCTTTCTTCCCCTTTCTTTTTATCTGGCAAAAAAACATTACATTATGCTACAGATAAACAAATTAGTTTACCTTCTACCTCATTAGGAGAAAGGCGAAACAAACAGCAAATTACGGTTAAGTCAGATACAGAATATGATTTATATGAAGTCTACCCTATCGCTGAGCTTCCAAAAGACAATTCTCTTGAGTTAGCTCTTTCTTTAAAATCAATTCAGCCATTCGAGGAAAGTCCTGATACTATTTTTATAAAAGAAGAGATTGAAGGAAAATGGAATTTTACTATCCCACTTGATTCTAAAAATTCCACTGCTTCTCAAACCTTTTCGTTTACTAATCAAACCATTGCTTTAGGCGAAAATGGAGACTTAGAACTTCATGAAGTTCGCATCTCTAGTCTTGCTACTGTTTTTAATACTTATTTTGAAGATAAAAAAAGTCAAGCAATTTCTCTTGAAATTACAGATAAAAATAACAATCTTTTACTTGCTAAAAATACCCAGCAACTCAATAATGGTTGGAACCTTTTATTAGGCAAAAAAATTGATTCTTCAGAAGAATTAAACATAACAGTTTACCAGTATGGTACAGAAAAAGTAATAGGAAAAAAGAAAATCTCATTAGAAAAAGAAACTCCCCCTTCTAATCAATCAGTAAATAAAGCAAAAACGATTTCTTTCCAAGATGTAGCATTAACCCTTCCAGAACAATGGGAAGTTTATGAAGACCCACAACATAATCTTTTTATATCTGTTTATCCAAAACAGACCAGTAGTAGAAAAGAACTTGATTCTATGATAGTTATTCGAGCAACTAAAAACTCTTCTGGTAATACATTAGAAGAGTTTAAAGAAGACATGAAAGTCCAAAAACAAATTGGGGTTAATCTGCAAGAACAAAATTATTTTGCCTATCATTCTGATTTAAACAAATATACTTTAATCGATAAAAAAGACTATGAAAAGGCTAATTTAAAATTCACATTAAGTAAACAAGAAATTGAACAAATGATAAAAGGAGAAACGGTCCAAAAATCAGGAAAAACCATTACTAAGTCAGAAATTAGCGATGTCTTAGTAGCAGATGGAATTACGTTAAAAAAGGAAGAACAAACCAAAATTGGAGGAAAACAAGCCTATAAGCTTTCTTTCCAATCAGATGGCCCATCTCAAACTGTTTGTCTTTTCTTGCATAACCAATCTAGCTACGAAATTTCTTATGATTCAAATAGTAAACAATTAAATGAAATAGAAAGTATGATTCAAAATATAAAAATTAAATAATATTTTTTTAGTTATTTTTATTAAAATAGACCATTTGTGGTCTATTTTCTTTTTATGTGATAATAATTTTATTTTTTCTTTAAAATTACATGTTATTTACAAAAACTACATATACTTGTTGTATAAATAAAAAAAATATGATAGGATACAAAGCAAAGAAGAGAAGGAGGAAAAAATATGGTATGGATTGTATTAGCGGTAATTGTAATTATCGTACTAATTATTATCATGATGTATAATAACTTAGTAAAATTAAAACTAAGAGTAGAAAATAGTTGGAGCCAAATTGATGTACAATTACAAAGAAGATTTGATTTAATTCCTAATTTAATTGAAACGGTTAAAGGTTATATGACACACGAAAAAGAAACATTTGAAAAAATTACACAATTAAGAACTTCATGGGCAAAGGCAGAATCTGTTGGACAAAAAGCCTCTCTTGATAACCAGTTAAGTGATGCCTTAAAAACCATTATGGCTGTTTCAGAAAATTATCCTGATTTAAAGGCTAATCAAAACTTTTCTGAGTTACAAGAAGAGTTAAGAAATACAGAAAACAAAATTTCTTTTTCTAGACAATTTTATAATGATAGTGTTACACTATATAATACTCAATTAGAAGTTTTCCCTTCTAATATTATTGCTAATTTATTTTCTGGGAAATTCCAATCAAAAGAACTTTTTGAAACAGAAAATGAAGAAGTTAGAAAAAATATAAAAGTTGATTTTAATCAATAAACAATTTTGGAAAAGAAAGCGGGGAAAACTTTGCTTTCTTTTCTTGTTAAAGGTGGTTAATATGTTTGAAGATATTCAAAAAAATAAAATAAAATCTGGAGCAATTGTTTCTATTTTTGTATTACTCATCACCCTTATTATTTACTACATTTGTATGGCATTTGATTTAGGAGCTTTTTCTATTATAATTGCTCTTGCCTTTTCTTTTCTTTCTGCTTGGGGTTCTTATTATTATAGTGACCGTATTATTTTGTCTTTAAATCATGCAAGACCCGCTTCAAAAGAAGAAGACCAAAAATTAGTTAATATTTTAGATGCTCTAATGTTATCTTCTGGACTACAACACAAACCCAAACTTTATGTTGTAGAAGACAAACAACCTAATGCCTTTGCAACAGGAAGAAATCCAGAACATGCTGTCATTTGTGTTACAACTGGACTATTAGAAAAGCTTGATTATTATGAATTAGAAGGTGTTATCGCTCACGAAATGAGTCATATAAAAAATTATGATATTATGCTTTCTGCCATTGTAACGGTTATGGTTGGTTTTGTCGTAATGCTTGCTGATATGGTTTCTCGTATTCTATTTTGGGGTGGCGACCGAGATAGAGATAATAAAGGTAACCCAATTTTAATGATTATAGGACTTATTTGCCTTATTCTTTCTCCCATCTTTGGAAAATTGATGCAGCTTGCTATTTCTAGAAAAAGAGAGTATTTAGCAGATGCAACAGCAGTAGAACTTACACGAAATCCAGATGGACTTATCTCAGCTTTACGAAAATTAGAATCCGATACTTCTCAGTTAAAAGTAGCCAATACTGCTACAGAAAATATGTATATTGTTAATCCTTTCAAACAAAAAAAGAAGAAAACAAGTTGGTTTTCTACTCACCCTTCTACAGAAGACCGAATTGAAGCACTTCAAAATTT
>DBFJJM010000126.1:0-3148 GCA_048393175.1 Candidatus Merdicola sp. | reverse complement strand
TTAAAGTCAGCCTAGTAAATCACTTCTAGCTCAAGAACATCAATACTTGCCAAGAATTTTCAATGATATCATTACCCCCACCAACTTTGTAGTTTATAGCTATAAAGTAAGGTGGTTTTTTTATTGCATTCTTTATTTCACTATCTCATATTTATATTTCTATGAAATAATGATATACTTTTCTTAAAAGGAGTTGGAAAAATATGGGTAACAAATATTTGTCAGAAGTAATTGAAGAACACAAAGAAGAAATATTGGGAAAAACTGATTTTAAAGATAATATAGGCTATGAAATAAATAGTAATAAGGATAATAGTTTAATTTTGATTACAGCTGGTGTTGGAGCTGGTAAAAATACATGGGTTCAAAAATGTCTTACACAAGAATTAAAAGGTTTTGAAAATATCCTATTCATTACTTCAAGAAAATTAATAAAAGAGCAAATGTTGAAAGATGTCAAATTTTCAAACGAATACATTACTTGTAAAAACTATGGATTAAACTATGTTATTACACATCACTCATTAAAAGGATTTTTTCAAAGTCTAGAAGCTTTACAAAAGTTAAACGAAATAGGTTTTAAATATATTGTTATTGATGAAGTACATTCTTTAATTGCTGATGCTAGTTATACAGACACCTCTTTTTATTTATATACTTTAATTCAATATTATCATGCTCTAGGTATAAAAATAATTTGTTTATCTGCTACTACAAAAAATGTATTACCTTTCTTTGAACATTTTGATAATTTCAAACATTTTGATTTTAGTAATGAATGTATTAATGTTAAACCTAAATCTGTAAAAGTAATTAGTAAAGCTAAAGCTTTTAAGTTATTATCACAAGCTAATTTAAATAATAAAATGATTTATATGGCAAATTCTGTTAATGATATCTGCAATAGCTACTATGGAAAGTTAACCAAAGACTTTAAAATCAATACATCTTCTATTGGAATTATTATTAGTGATAGTCGTTATACTAAAGAAAAAAATAATACTAAAAATCATGATTTGAGAGAATGTTTAGAAAATATGCCTTCCTTAGTTGACACTATCGTTAATCAAGAGGTTTTACCAGAAAATATAAATATTCTACTTGCTACCTCAAGAATAAGAGAAGGGATTAATATAAAAGATGATACTATTAAAGCTATGTTTTGTGAAGCTCATGCTTTTATTGATATAGCTCAGTTTGCTGGTAGATATCGAGGCAATGTAGAAACCCTCTATATTATTCACGATACAAAAGCACATTATCAAAAAGATGATATAGAAAAACTTGATATGGAATATAATTTTTTATCTTCTTTTGAGTTAGTCAATATTAATATTTATTCTAGTATTCTTTTATATAAAGCAACTGGAACCCAAACAAGCTATTTAACCGATAAGAATTATCAAAATCATTTTAGTACCATTCTTCAAGTTCCAGAAGACTTAATAGATAAAAAATTACTATATGTACAAACTGAAAATAAATCA
Source organism: Candidatus Merdicola sp. (assembly GCA_048393175.1). Classification (GTDB taxonomy): domain Bacteria; phylum Bacillota; class Clostridia; order TANB77; family CAG-508; genus Merdicola. The sequence continues at coordinate 1,661 of DBFJJM010000126.1, read as the reverse complement.
TTGAATGAACTAAATAAATTTGACCAACATTACTACTTAAAAGCATGGAATAATTTTAAAAATTATATACAATCTAAATATCCATTATTAGAGTACAATATTATATTAAATAAATATGAGCTATACCATGCCAGATATTATTATATTAAAGAAGAATATAACAATTATATGAATTATAAAACAGATACTTTAACTTATTTAAAGGACATTCTTCAAATAGATAATATTGAAATAGATGAAAGCATTGATAAAATTACTTCTGATACTAAAGAAGATAACAAATCTATTATTATTTCTTACTTAAGAGTTAATGACTTATTTAATATTCTATTATCAAAGGAAAAACAGAATGAAATATTAGATGATATTCAGTCTTTACCTAATTTATATTTGAAGCAGGCTTATAGCACATTGGGTAGATTGCTAAAAGCTCATGATATTCAAACTCAACGAAAAGGTGCAAATGTAGAGGGAAAAATTATAATATTAGATAACTTTTAATATTATTTAGGACATTACTTTATTTATCTATAGGAATATTAAGTAATGTCCTTTCTTTTATTTATCCAGTTACCCACGAATAAATACTGGTATTTTTTATTAAATAATAACTCTATCTATTGATATCTCTCGATTAGTTCGATTATGCCATAATCGACTAATCGAAAATGATAAGGGGCTACCCTTATCAACTTTTGGATAACTTTTTCTTTTAGGATAAAAATTATGCTCTTCTATTCACAGAATAATTGTACCATTTACGAGATTTGTAAAATCAGGATTTTAAATCTATTTTAAAAACTTATCATGTTTCAAAGTCAAATTATGTGTTAAAGATATAAAAATCCCTAAAATCGTATTTATTTGCTTCTGAAGCACATAGAAAAACACACTATTATAAAAATATGAATAGTGTGCTACTTAATTATCTTTTTGGCTACAATAGCTAATCTTCCATCTTCTTGAGAATATTCACAAGTAGATAATGTAAGTAATTGGTCACCATATTTTGCTGTTTTATCTATATGATACAAAGAAGCTTTTTTACTTTCTGAAATATAATTACTGAATTCTTCTTCATTTTTAGCATTAACAAAATAGTAATAACGAAATACATTCGTTTCATTCTTATAGTAAACTCTTGATAGAAAAACCGCTATTATTTCATATTGGCAATCTTCTTCTAATGTTGTCAACTGAATAATTGGATGTTGTTTATAATATTCTTCCTTTTTGTACTGAATTAAGTCTTCAAACATCATACCATTTGTATTTCTATGACCATAAATTAAATAGTTAGTGCTAGGTAATGTGAAATCAAAATCTTTATCTAAAAACAATGAACCACTTTTGGAATATTCTTTTTTATAATTATGGGTAAGGTAATATTGATTATTATTCGTTTGTAAGATAGGATAATCAATATTTGTTCCTTCAATTTTTAACCATCCTACTACATCTGAATTTGTCTTTTTTAATTCCTCTAGTTGTAATTGTTTATCTGTTTTCTTTGTGTTGTTATTTTCAACTAATACTATATTATTCATTTGTTCTTGTAATTCTTGTTTATCTTTTACTTCTTGCTGACTTTGCCACCAGTAATAAATAAGATAAGCAATCGATACTATTAAAATTACAAAAAATATTACTTGAGGTAATCT
>DBFJJM010000125.1:0-7868 GCA_048393175.1 Candidatus Merdicola sp. | reverse complement strand
AACAGGGGCGGTTTCTTCATCGGGAATCAGCAGATTTTTGTTGTCCGGGGATTTTTTGTAGCCATAAGGGGCAAACGCCCCAATAAATTCCCCGTTGCGTCGTTTCATGTCAAGGGTACAGAAATAATAAAGAAATTATCTAAAGAATTAAAGGAAGAATATGGAAAAGGTTTTGATGCTAGAAACTTATATTATTGTTTAAAATTTTATAAAATGTTTCCAAACATTTTGAACACAGTGTGTGCAAAATCTAATATATTACTTTCGTGGAGTCATTATAGGACTTTATTACAAGTAGAAGATGAAAAAGCAAGAGAATGGTATGAAAAAGAAACGCTAGAGCAAACTTGGAATGTAAGAACATTACAAAGAAATGTTTCATCTCAGTATTATTATAGATTATTAAAATCTCAAGCTAAAGAGTCCGTAATACACGAAATGAAAGAGAAAAATAAAGAACATTATTTAATAAACAAACTAGAATTTATAAAGAATCCAGTAATAGCAGAATTTTTAGGATTTTCATTAGAAGATAATTATACAGAAACAGAATTGGAAACGAGCATAATAAATAATTTGCAAAAATTTTTAATGGAACTTCGGAAAAGGTTATGCTTTTGTAGAAAGACAACAACATATTCGTACAGAAAAGGGAGACTACTTTATTGATTTAGTGTTTTACAACTATATTTTAAAATGTTTTGTATTGATAGATTTAAAAACTACTCAAGTAACACATCAGGATATAGGACAAATGGATATGTATGTAAGAATGTATGATGAACTAAAAAAAGCTAAAGATGATAATCCAACGATAGGTATTTTACTTTGTTCTGATACAGATGCAGATGTAGCAAGATATTCAGTTTTACATGGAAATGAGCAATTATTTGCAACAAAATATAAAACATATTTGCCAACAGAAGAAGAACTAAAAGCAGAAATAGAAAGTCAAAAGGCAATATTTGAGATTCAACAACAAGAAAAAAAGGAAAGTAATGAAGAATGAAAAGTGAACTATATAATGAACTATTAGTAGAACTTGGAAAATGTGAAAAATGCCTAAAACTAACAAAGAAAACTGGAAAAGATTGTTCATTAGTAAATTTATATAAAGATAATAAATTTTGTAAAAATATTCCATCTATATGGACAGATTGGCTTAATCGATTGGACTCTAAAATTATGATTATTGGGCAAGACTGGGGACCATTTAATGATATGAAAACATTAAATGAATTATATATCAAACAACCAACTAAAGACAATTGGAAAAACTTAATAGAACAAGAAAAGAGTGCTACCAAAAGACAATTAGAATATTACATAAAAGAGTCATCTAATAATAAACATAATAATTGCTGACTTGCTCCACTATAGTTTTCAGGTACCTTTCATTTTTTTGTTATTTCCACTCCTTTGTTGCAATCATTTTGCAATTAGTTTATAATAATATAAAAAGATTGGTATTCTACTTTAATAGTTTGCATAAGAAAAAAAATAAGAGAAAGGAGTACAATATTGTGAAAAAAAACACTTGGATAATTGGATTCATCAGCATAATCGTGATAACCTTGATATTAACTACTATAAATCATATTATTTATGGAACAGAGAAATATATCGCAAACTATATGCCTCCTATGCTACAAGACCCCTCATGGGAAATGGTAAAACTAACCAGAACCATTATAGACATGCGTCTATCTCTAATACTTTCTACTATTCTTACCGTAATAGAAAGTATTATATTATATCAAAAACAAATTTTAAAAAAGAATATTCATAGTTTTCTACTAATATTAATCATATTTATTGTGCCAATCCTATTAGCTGGAATTAAATTATCTAGTATCTATCAGTTTGCATGTTAAGTACTATTCTTTATTTTAAATTGTTACTTTTTCTGTAAATAAAAAGAGTATCTTCTTCCCTATAGATGATAGGTTTGATACTCTTTTTTATTTGTATTTTATCTAATAATACTCATAGTAATCATCTTGTAAAAAGTTTTCATCATAATGATGATTTGGATAATTATTTTCTATCTCATTTTGTATTGCGTCTCTTGCCTTTTCAAAAAGTCCACTATCGATTACCATTCCTATCATTAACGTCCACCATAATAAAACTAATAAGGCTAGACTAGATAATACAATTCCTGCAATTGACATTCCCTTTTCTTGTTTTGTTTTCTCTTTTTCTATCTTCTTTTTAGCAAGAAAAACAATTCCTAATATTAATCCTATAATAGCCGGAATAAGAGATACATATCCTAATAAAGGAATAAAACTAATTAAAAAAGATATAATTCCTAAGATTAGTGCTGCTACTGCCATTTACTTTTCTCCTTTCTTAATTGTTGTCTCCTCTTCCTTCTGGTAATGCCGGAACATCTAGAACAACACGTATTCTCATTACATATTGTATCGCTCTTACAAGTTTGCTATTCTTAATTCTTTGCCATAAAGAAGGTTTTGCTTCAAATGTTTCTGGTATATATTGTTCTTGCTCTATAGCAACTTGTTCTACCACCTCTTCTTCTACTGGTGTTGGAATTGCTTTTAGTGCATCTGCTACTTCAATTCCAATATAGCTTAATGCTTTCGAACGGTCTTCTATACGTTCCATATCAATCTCAATATGTAAATTAGATTCTAAATTAACGATTCTTGCATTAATTAATTTTAAAGCATCTTGATAATTTTGTGATTTTTCGCTTCTGCTTCTTCCTATTATATTTAATGTTTCTATAATATCAGCGTCAAATTCATTTTGTACATTTTTTACTTGGTCCTTCCAATCCTTTTCTTTAACTTGCGTAGCTTCTAAAAGTTCTTTTAATTTTGACCCTGCATTAATATTTTTTTCTCTTTGACGAATTAATTCTTCTATTTGTTTTGTATTTTCTTCAAATTGATTAGTCGCAAATTCCACCAAGCCATATGCAGCTTTATACACACTAGCTGGAAAATTCTTCTTTTTTGGATATTCTAATAAATAGGTTTTTATCGATTCTACTAAATCTTTAAAGTAACTATCCTCTTCTAATTGTATAATTTGTTTTTTACTTTTTGGATTAATCATTTTTTGAACCTTGTCAATATTCGATAAAATTTTTTCTTCCGTGATTACCATTCTCACGTTTACAATGCCAGATTTGGACATGTAAACTCCCCTCCTTAATCCTATGTAATATGCTCATTTGCGATTTTATTATACATCTTTCTACAACAAACTACAATAGGAATATTTAAAATTATTGTTACAATTTTGTTACAGCTTTGTTTCGTATTTATTTCATTGTTTTATAAAACCTTTTAAAATCGTATGATTAAATTGTGTATACACTTTTGCAATATCAATTTCTCTTTCTGTTTTCAATTTATAAATAAGACAAGAACAAGTAAGCCCAAATATCCCAGAAGCAATTACTTCAGGGTCTCCTTCTACTAGTTCTCCTTTTTCTATTCCTTCTTGAATTATCTTTTCAATTGTTTTAACATAGTCAAACACATATTCTCTACAACGATGGTTTCTTTCTTCTTTTCCCCATATTTGACTCAATACAATTGTAATTAGGTTTTCATATTTTACAATCACTTTTATTTGAATTAACAAAATAGCTCTTAACTTATCAATATAACGCTCTACTTTTTCTGTTTTAATTTCAATACTATTTTTTAATAGTTTCATTCCTTCTTCTACTAAAAAATTAAAAATTTCTTCTTTACTATTAAAATGATAATATAACGTCCCTTTTGCCACACCTACAACAGCAGTAATTTCTTCTACACTAGTTGCTTCATATCCTTTTTGTGCAAATAGTTTCATGGAGGTTTCAAATATCTTTCTCTTAGTTTTGTTCATGTATATCTCCTAATTTTAAAATTAGCTTTATTATAGTAAAGTCTCGAACATTATGCAAGTCTCTTAAGAAATATTTTTTTCTACGGAAAGAACAATTCTATCCTTTTGTGTTGTTCTAACTTGTTCTATGATAGAAAAGCGACCTTTTCCTCTAATGGTAAGTAGGTCCCCTATTTTTATCTCTTTTTCTTTCTTTTCCATTCGTTCATAATTTAAATATACCCTTTGAGAGGCAATCATTTCATTAGCCTCTTTTCTTGAGACGTGTATTAGTCCTGCTATCACAGCATCTAATCGTAAAGAAACAACAATAATAGTTTGTTTTTCTGTTTTAGGCTCTATCATTTTTAAGTCTTCCATTGAAACTTCTTCTATTCTTGCCTTTTGAAATCGTTTTAACTGTCCTACTTCTTGTTTGACAAAAGAAAAGATTTCTGGTTTTAGCAAAATGTCTGCTGTATTTAAATCCACTAAAATATCTCCTATTTTCTCTCTTTTTATACCTAATTTTACTATTCCACCCAAATAAATAGGATGCGTATAGTGTTTTTCTATTACTTTAGGAAGAGTAAAACGTAATACTTTTATTTGCTCTGTTTTTTGTTTTTTCCATAAAGTTTCCTTTCCTATTAATTTTTCTGGGTAAAATATAGCTAATTTTCTTTGAGCATTTTCATATCCTCCCCAAAAAATAGAATTTACTATTTTTTCTTTCTTCAAAAGTTGCTGTGCAATTTTCATTTGATACCCATCTAAAAAATCAGTACTTACTATTTGATTTTTTTTGTTTGCTTGCTCTCGTTTTTCTAATAGAGAAGATATAAATATTTTATCTTCTTTTTGAGAATATTGCTTCAGTATTTCTTGCTTATTCATTTCACTCACCATATTTATTATACTGGATAACTTCCCTTCTTTCAAGAAAAAAAGAGAGGAGATTTTCCTCTCTATTGCTCTAATTCCTTTGTTATTTCATGTTCAATGTTAAGAAGTCTATTATATTTTGCCACTCTATCTGTACGACAAGGTGCTCCTGTTTTAATTTGTCCTGCATTGGTTCCTACTGCAATATCTGCTATAGTCGTATCTTCTGTTTCTCCAGAGCGATGAGAAATAATTACTTTATAACCAGCCTTTTTAGCAATTTGGATGGCATCTAGCGTTTCGGTTAGTGTTCCTATTTGATTTGGTTTAATTAAAATACTATTTGCCACCTTTCTTTTCATTCCTTTTTGCAGACGGTCGACATTTGTTACAAATAAGTCATCTCCTACTAATTGTACTTTACTAGATAACCTTTCTGTAAGCTCTTCCCATCCTTGCCAATCTTCTTCTGCTAATCCATCTTCTATTGAAAAGATAGGATATTTTTCTACTAAGTCTTCCATATATTCTATCATTTCTTCTTTTGTTTTAAATTGGTCTGTTTTCCAAAAATAATAGCCATCTTTTCCAATCTTTTTAGCTTCTTCATACATTTCTGTACTAGCTACATCTAGAGCAATACCAATTTCTGTTCCGGGTTTATAGCCTGCTTTTTGAATTGCCTCTAAAATATTTTCAATTGCTTGTTCTTCACTTTCTAAATTCGGAGCAAAACCACCTTCATCTCCTACTCCAACAGAATACCCTTTTTCTTTCAGTACCTTTTTTAATGTATGATAGACTTCCGCTCCCATTTGTAAACGTTTTTGAAAACTTACTTTTCCTACTGGCATAATCATAAATTCTTGAATACTTAAATTGTTATCAGAATGCTTTCCCCCATTTAAAATGTTCATCATGGGAATAGGTAGTTCTTGTGCTGCAATTCCACCTATATAACGATATAGGCTAAGACCTAAAGAATTAGCAGCAGCTCTGCATACTGCTAGAGAAACCCCTAAAATACTATTGGCTCCTAATCTTGATTTATTTGGTGTTCCATCTAACTCAATTAGAGTTTTATCTATACTTAATTGGTCATAAGCATTTCTTCCCACTATCTTTTTACTCATTTTTTTATTGACATTTTCTACTGCCTCTTGTACACCTTTGCCTAAATAACGTTTTTCCTCCTTATCTCTTAACTCTACTGCTTCAAAACTACCAGTAGAAGCCCCAGATGGGACTAATGCTATCCCTGTAACGCCATTTTCTAACATTACTTCTACTTGAACAGTTGGATTTCCTCTAGAATCTAAAACTTCTAATGCTTCTACTTGTTCTATCTGTATAAAATTTTTCACGTTTTCCACCTCTTTCTTTTTTGTTAGTATATTCTAAATTTCAAAATCCATTCTGTAAATTAAATTGCTTTTCTTTTTGTTAAGATTGTCTTTACTTTTTCAAAAAGTTAGGATAAAATAACAGTTGAAAAAACAGGAAAAAAGGAGAATTTATGCCTACTTTCATATCCCATGGTACACAAGAAACGATTTTTTTTGCTAAACAAATTGCCAAGCAGTTAAAAAAAGGAGATATATTAGTTCTTTCTGGTGAATTAGGGGCTGGTAAAACGAAGTTTACAGAAGGTTTACTTTCCTATTTTGGTTTGGAAAATGAAATTTCTAGTCCTACTTTTACGATTGTAAATGAATATGACACAAAACCAGTTCCCCTTTATCATTTTGATGTTTACCGTTTAAATGACCCAGATGAATTTTATGCCATTGGTGGAGAAGAATATTTTCAAAAAGGAATTTGTGTGATTGAATGGGGCGAACAAATTGAATCTGTCTTACCCCCTAATTATATCTCTATTACCTTTTCCAAAGAAGAACAAGATGAATCGGTTCGTTATTTAGATTTTACCTTTCATGGTAATTCTACTATTTGTTTATCAGACTTAAAAAAGAAAGGATGACGCATTTTTGAAACTATTAAGTATTGAAACCTCTAGTCCTATCTGTAGTATCTCTATTTTAGAAAATACTACTGTTTTATATGAGAAACATTCGCAAGATATTCTAACCCATTCAGAACAATTACTTCCTATGATAAAGCAAGCCTTTTTACAAATGCCTTTTTCTCTAAAAGACATTGATTTATATTCTTGTAGTGTTGGTCCCGGTTCTTTTACCGGAATTCGCATTGGGATTGCTACGATAAAAGGATTTGTAGATGTTTATCAAAAACCTGCTATTGGAATTTCTTCTTTAGAAGGTCTTTGTTTCCCTCTTAAGCAAAAAGGAATGATTTGCTCTATGATAGATGCAAAAAATTCCAATCTTTATACAGGTATTTGGGAAAATCAAACATTAAAAGAGCCTTTTTCGTTTCATACAATTGATTCTCTTCTTTCGCATCTTTCAAAAGAATCGGAAAAAGAGATTACATTTGTAGGAGATGCTAGCCTTCTTTACCAAGAAACAATACAAAGTATGTTTCCAAACTGTCATTTTGCAAAACCAGAGCAAAACCAAGTAAGCTCAGTTGGAATTGGCTTAGCAGCCTATCATAAATATCAAAAAAAGCAAGAAAAACAGTATCCCCTTTGCCCACTCTACTTACGAAAGTCTCAAGCAGAACGAACTTTAGAAGGGAAACAATAAATGAATATAATAATACAACAAATGTCTCTTTGTGATTTAGAAAAAATGAAAGACAATTTAGCTACTGACTTTGATTCTTTTTGGTCTTACGCTTTATTTTATGAAGAATTACAAAATCCCCGTTCTACTTATTTAGTAGCAAAGCATAAAGAAGAAATCGTTGGTTTCGGCGGAATATGGAGAGCAGTAGATGAAGCTCATATTACCAATCTTGTAACCAAAAAAGAAAACAGGCAATTAGGAATTGCCAGTCAGATTTTAGAAAAACTGATTTTACTTGCTAGACAAGAATCTTTTAGCTGTATTACTTTAGAAGTAAGAGAAAATAATAAAGCTGCTATTGCTTTATATGAAAAATATAACTTTAAACGTATTGGTTTTCGAAAAAAGTATTATAATAATAAAGAAAATGCGATTCTTATGACTCGTTTTTTCGGATAAAGGAGAGAAAAACAAATGAAAAAA
>DBFJJM010000124.1:0-17742 GCA_048393175.1 Candidatus Merdicola sp. | reverse complement strand
AATATATATTAAAAGAAAAAATAGAAAGAAAAAGGAGCCAATTCAATGAAAAGAAAAATAGGATGGATAGTTGGTATCGCTTTGCTTGTTATTTTACTTTCTTCTAATCAAATTTGGGCAGTAGAAATGCCAAATTTGGAAGTAGATTCTCCATCTGCTATTTTAATAGAGGCAAAGACAGGAAGAGTATTATATGAAAAAGAAGCAGATACAAAAAGGTATCCGGCAAGTACCACAAAAATGATGACTGCACTACTTACGTTAGAACATACCCAAAACCTACAAGAGAAAACCATTGTTAGTTATAATGCTATTTTTTCTATGCCAAAGGGATATGCTACTGATTTATTAAAAGTTGGGGAAGAATTAACGATAGAAGAATTGCTTTATGCCTTATTAGTTAAATCTTCTAATGAAGCAGCAGTAGTCCTAGCAGAATATGTAGCAGGAAGTGTAGAAAGCTTTTCTAGTATGATGAATACAAAAGCAGCAGAATTAGGATGTAGTAATACTAATTTTATCAATCCAAATGGAGTACAAGATGAAAAGCATTATACAACAGCAAGAGATTTAGCAATTATTGCAAAAGAGGCGATGAAACAGCCAGAATTTAGGAAATTTGTTTCTACTGCTTCTCATACTTTGCCAAGCACGAATAAATATGAAAGAACAGACCGTAATTTAATTACGACAAATGATATGATTCGTAAATCTAGCAAAAATTATTATGAATATGCTATTGGAATTAAAACAGGATTTACTTCAGAAGCTAAAAATTGTTTAGTAGCAGGGGCAAGTAAAGAGGGAGTAGAATTAATTGCAGTTGTACTAAAAGCAGAGGAATATAACGCAGATAAAAAGAGTATGAGGTATCAAGATACTAAGAACTTATTTGAATATGTGTATAACAATTTTAGTCAAAAAGAAATAGTAAAACAAAATGCTAGTGTGAAAGAAATTACAGTAAAAAATGGAACAAAAGATACGAAACAATTAAAATTATTAGCTAAAAATAGCATTGATGCATTAGTCACAAACGACAAGATAAATGAAACACAACAAGGAGAAGTTACCTTAAAAGAAGATATTAAAGCTCCAATTGCAAAAGATACTGTTTTAGGAACAGTAAAATATACGATTGATGGAGTAGAATATCAGACAGATTTAGTAGCCCAAAATGATGTCAAACAATCTTTCTTACTTCAAATTGTATTAGGAATTATAGCTTTTGTTTTTGTATTATATCTGCTAAGCTGTTTTATGAAACCACGAAAAAAACAGAAACGAAAAAAGAAGAATAAGTATGTAAAAACAATTCATTAAAGAAAAAGTTGGGGTTGATTAAAATTTGGCCCCAACTTTTTATACTTTATTTTGTATTTTTTGTATCATACAAGACTATCTTGCTTGTTCCCATAAATCTTCTAAGTTATAATGCTCCCTATCTTCCTGTGTGAAAAGATGAACAATTACATCTTCATAATCCATTAGAATCCATGAGTTGGAATCTCTTCCTTCTATTTTATAAGGATAAATAGATTCTTTTTTTAATTCTACTTCAACATAATCAGCAAGTGATTTAATGTGAGTAGAAGAAGTACCACTAGCGATAACAAAGTAGTCTGCTAAAGTTGTTTTATCCTTAATATCAATTGTTTTTAAGTCAATTGCTTTTTTATTTTCTAATAATGATGTAATCTTTTCTAATAATGTTTCTTTCATAACTTCCTCCTTGTTTTAAGGGTTACCTTAGAAAAATATTTTTTTACTCATAATCTTTTCCTAAAGTAATGGTAATATCTACTTTTTGATTATTTTTCCCAGAGCTAATACTTCCTATTCCTAATGTGGTTTTAATATCTGTTACTATTTCATTATCTTGTTTTGTACGGTTTATAATATTTGTCTTTTTGGTAGTAATGGTATTTCCTACTTTAATAATGCGGTAGCCTTTTTCTTGTAATTGTTTTACTGCTTTTGCAAGATTTTCTTCTTTTCCAGAACCATTTAAAACTTGAATCGTTGGTCTGGTATCTGTTTGGTCTTTATTTTCTGTATCGTAATTTCCACCAAAGAATAAATTACTAATTAAAATTTGCCCATTATGGTCATCCATTAAATAAATCCAAACACCGTTATAGTCATTGGTAGGCGTACCTGGTAACATTTCGGTTCTTAAGTTTTCGGTACTAAATTCTACTGCATAAGGTAAATAATCTTTGGCAAGATTTAATGGAATATTTGTTTTTACATTTTTATTAGCAATATCTAGGATTTGCCCTAATTTAAAGATATTACCTGGTTTTAGAGTTTGTTTTAAAGTAGCAGAGATAAATTCTCTTTGTGTACGCATTCTACCAATATCCTCTTCCCCATATTCAGGAGGATAAGTGGTTCTATCATTATTATGGCGGAAACGTAACAATCCTTCTACTTTGTCTCCTTTTATGGTTTGTAAACCTTTATCTATGTGAATACGAATGTAGTTTTCTTTTGAAGTATCGTCATAATCCATTTTAATAGGAACATCAAATTCTACTCCTCCAATGGCATCTACTAACTCTTTTAAAGCATTGGTATCTACAAATACGTAATATTGAAGGTTTAATCCAGTTAACTCATTTACTTCATCTACTGTTTTTTGAGGGTCTTTATACCTATTATATACAGAATTAATTTTATCAGAAGCGGTTACTTTTTTTAAATTTTCTCCAATATACGTATCACGTGGAATAGATAAAAGCGAAGCTTGTTGGGTATTAGGGTTATAGGAACAAATCATGATAGTATCTGTCATATTACCACTTTCCCCAATTAATAAAAATTGAATTTCGGCTAAACTCTTTTTTGTATTTTCATCATGTCCTACCATAGTAGCCAAAAATCCGCTCATTCCACCACCATTTTTGTAAACACGATAACCAAAAATTCCTGCGAAAATAATAAGTGCCATTACAATGATAAATAAAACAATTTTTAGTACTTTTCTATTCTTCTTATTCTTTTTGTTTTTTTTCTTTTGTGTGTTTGAAGAAGATGTTTTTCGATTGACAGAAGAAGTCTTCTTTGAATTTTCTTCTTCTTCTGACATTTTTGCATGTTTTGCCAATTTTCTTCACTCCCATATTCAATATGTTTATTAGTATACCAAAAATAGTGAAAAAATACAACTTTTCTTACTATTTTTTCTATTTCTTAAGAAAAACGTAAGAAATAGAAAATAGGATTAAAACAATAACATTAAAATTAAATTATGCTCATATAAGATACTTCCGAAAAAAGATGTTTGAATTGTTTGTTGGATAGAAGTAATGGGAACAAAAGAGAAAATAGCAAGTAATAAATAAAGGATAAAGAATCCTTCTAATAAGCCATAAAGTAGTCCACCTAATGTATTGACTTGTTTAATAAGAGGAAGGTCTGTTAGTACTTTGGTAAACAATTGGATAACCCACAAAACAAGTCTAGTCAGCAAAAATAGGAAAAGCATTACACCAAAAGAGATAATACTTAGTGTGAATTGATGAGCTGCTGTTTGTACTAGGCTAGTTTTTGCCTCTTTTGTAGACTCTTTAATAGTTTCATTAATGGATTCTACCATTACCTCTGGAAAACTAGAGGTTTTGTTTTCTTGTTCTATTTTAGAAGGTTCTTGCTCTTTTTTATCTAGAATAGAAACTAGTTTGGTTTCAAGTGTTTCATCTAATTGAGTATGTTCTATAATAAGAGAAGAAATTGGTTTATAAAAAAGAAAAGCAATAATAATAGCAATTAAAAAAGAAAGTAGTTTAAATGCACATTTTACTAGTCCTTTTTTATATCCTAGAAAAAGGCACAGCCCAAGAATCAAAACAATTAGAATATCTACTAAAATACTCATTTTTTCCTTGTATGATATATTTAATAACTTAAATAAACCATACACTCCTTTCATCATTTTATTTTTTAATAAACTCTGATTAACGGCTCTACTACTTCGTTTTCGGCAATAGAAATAGAAAATAGATTATAATAAGTAGTAGTAACCAGTGTATAGGTAGTAAAGATAGTATTTCCCTGATGGGGAATGAGAGTGGTATTTACTTTTACAGGAATGAAAAATGTTAAAAGAATACCAATTAAGATAGAGACAAATAAAAGATGTGGGTTACTTTTCTTTTTTATATTTTGCCTATTTCTTTGTTTTATTAAGTCAATTATACTAAAAATTTGAATGCCAAAAACCAATATGACAGTCATCATAATGTTATGCGTAGGAACTGGTATGGATTTTGCAAGATGCATATGTTCCACTTCTACTTCAATGAAATGAAACAATAAAAAGAATAGATTTAATAGACATAGTATCATTAAAATAAGAGAAAATTCATTTTTTTCTTCCTTTTTACTCTTTTTGTTACTATAAACGAATAACTTCTATTTTATCTTGATAGATAATTCCAGCAATATTAGAAGTAATGACAATATCTTTTACTTCTTGTTTTGAACTATATTTTTTGATAAGCCAACCATTTGTATCAATAAAATGAATTTCTGTTCCCAAATTAAGTGCAATGATTGTTTCATAGCATTTTACCGATTTAGGAACCCCAGTTACAGTATAAATATTTTCTTTTTTAGAAGAAATATTTACAATTTGTGCTTGTATATCTGCAAAAAGTCCAGAGGATTTTTCGGTTACTCTAACAAAATGCTCTTTTAGAGAAATATCGGAAAATAAATCTTTTTTTACATCTAAATCAGCCAATTTTGCGTCTTGATTGTTTTGTATCATATGAATAGAATCATGATATAGACAAATTAGTTTTTCTTTATCTTGATATTCAATTTTACTAATTAATTGTCCGGCATTAGCAGGATACATATATTTTATAGCATCATTTGGATGAGAAGAAGCTTCTTCAGTAGAGATGATTCTAATATTAGATTGAATTGAACTACCAGAAGTGTTTACTTCAGCAATTGCTAAATATTTATTATTTGTGGACATGCTAATATCGACTGCAATTGTATGAGAGAGATAAGTTGTAAATTGCTTTTCTCCTTCTGGAGAATAGGTTACAACAATTGTTTTATAGCTTGTACCAGTAATAATAACAGAAACATATCCATTTTTATTAACACTTACTTTCGCAATTTGGCCTTCCACATCTTTTTGCCATAAAATAGTTTGGCCAGAAAGTAAATATAGTTTTTGGCCATTTTGTTCTGCTAAGCATAAAAAACGGTTATTCGAATCATAAATTGGGTTATTAACTAAAACGTCTACTTCAAATTCCTTTTTACCAGAGGAAGAGTAGCTTGTTAATGTTGTTTTATTTAAAAGGGCAATATAATTATCGTAAGCAAAAATATGACCTGCATCATCTGAACTAATTGGAATAAAAGGTACATTTTCAGAAGAGATATTTTTTCTAAAAACATATTGGTCTAACATAGCACGAAAATTAGGATTGGCTACATAAACTGCAAAAAGGATGCAGCATAAAAGGATGATAAAGATAATACTTGCTGTGATTAGTAATTTCTTTTTATTTATCGATTTGTTTTTGGAATTTCCTTCTTCTAATTTTAGTATTTTCATTTGCTTTTTTCTCCCTTATTTTACTCTTTTCTTTATATCAGTTTTATGTGTTTTTTTCAAGAGAAGAAACAAAATTTGTAATAATCCTAAATAGCCAAATAAAGGATAAAGAATGCTTACCAAAGAAGAAAAGCCAAAAGGACTGACAAGGATAGAAATAAGGCAAATAACTAAAGTCATAAGAGAATAAATTTTAGGATTTTGAAAGTTTTGCAAAAAGCTATAACCAGCAGAAATAGCAGAGGTAAAAATGGAGACTAAAATAATGAGTCCATAACCATATTGGTAAATACGTCCAAAAGAATTAGCAACAAAGAGCATTGGAATTTCTAAACTATCGATTGAAACTTGCAAACGAAATAGTAAAGTGAAAATACAAAGAGAAAGTAAACTAAAAATAGCAAAAGTATCGATTGCTAAAAAAAGGCACTCTTTTTTTTCTTTTATATAATGACCAAGAGTAATTAAGATAGGAAAAAGCAAAATACTGTTATAACTGCTATATAAAATGGCATCTACTATCCAATTGCCAGAAGAGCAATTTACCATTCCTATTCCATTATAGTTTTGTAAAAAAGGAATATTTTTGATTCCTAAAAAGCAAATAAAAAAAATGAGAAGTGGAATCAGCATAGTATTTGCTTTTAAGATTCCAGATATATTTTTTCGGAAAGTAAAAAAGCAAAGTAAAGCTAAAATAAGACAGCCGAAAATAGGAGCAAAAGAAAATTCTTGTGAAAAATAAGCACCAAAGCCAGCAACCATGACGAAAAAGGAAAGGAGTAAAAATAAATTAATAATAGCTTGCACTACTTGGATTAAAAAAGCGTTATGGGAAAACTTACCTAGTAAGATATATAAAAAGTCATAATAAGAAGTAATTTTATGCTCTGAAAGGAGTAAAAACATTTTATAAATAAAAAGGGAAGTCAAAAAACAAGAAAGTAAAATGCCATATAAGCCTTGTTTTCCATAACAGCCAAAAAATAAATAAATTTCCTTTCCAGAAGCAAAGCCAGCTCCTATCATGGTTCCAATAATAACAGATAAAACTTTTAATCTTGCTTTCATGAAAAAACCTCCCACTCTATTTTATGAGGGAGGTTTTTTTGCTATTCTATTTTTTTCTTCTTCGAACTTGCCATACCATAATACCAATTAAAAGAATGATAATGGGAACTGTAAAAATCATAATACGAATGGCAGTATCTTGTTTAGCTGTTGCAGTATAGGTAATAGAGCCGGTATCTTTACGAATGGTAATGGCATCTTCATGGCTGGTTAAATAAGCCACAGAATTTAATAATAAATCACGATTACTTAAAAAAGAAATAGCAGCAAGTTGCTGACTTGGAATTACCGTATCTGTTGCAAATTTACTATCTGCGTAGACAATTAATTTGGAATGTGTTGTATCGTTTATTGTTTTATCAATTTCTGCTCCTAAAAGAAAAGGTCCTTTTTCTTCTTGGTCTGTAGAACGAGAAGAAGTATTAGAAGAATCGGTGCGATAATAAGAAGAATTACTAGATTGAACGATAGGGGAAACCTCTAACTTTTTTTGCTGTAAAAGAGAATCTTCTTCTAAAGTTATTTTGTTACTATCAAAAAATAGAAGAGCACCGTCTGTTAAAAGATGTTGTGTTATTTTATGATAAGACATAGAAGGAAGAATGTAACTTGGAGTATCTAAAATACTACTTTGTGTACTTTCTTCACGTACTAAACCGTCTTGCAAACTTACTCCATAAATAGACAAAACTTCTTGTACATGTGGTAGAGAAGAAGTGGTTTTGTTACTTAAAAAAAGAATGTTTCCTCCTTTTTCAATATAAGAAGTAATTTGCTCTGTTTCATAGGAGGTAAAATCATTTTGAGGAGAAAGAATAGCCAAACAATCACAATCTTCTGGGATAGGTTCAGATAATAGATTAAGTGTTGCAATATCATTTACTTCATTGGCTAAAAAGGTTTTGAAAATAGTTAGATTGGTTGTTTCTTTGTGTCCGGTTAAAAAATAAATTTTTGGTTTTCGAGAAATAGTAGTATCAATTAATGCATTTGTTAACTTTTGCTCTGTTGTATCAAGAGAAGTACCAGAAGAATAATCATAAGTGGTAAAATCAGAAAGAGATAAAATTTTATTACGATTAGAAGATTGTACTACAATTCCTTGGTCTTCTTCTGAAACTCCATATTTTTCTGCTAAATCTGGTCTATCTGTTAGCTTTATTACGGCTGGCTTAATATTCGAATTTGCTTTTTGATATTGTTTAGCTAAATCGACTAATGTCGAGTTTTCTTCAATACCGAAAAAATAGATATGTACTTCTTCTGAAATATCTTTTACTTTTTGTTTGGATTCTTCGGAAAGGGAATAAAGTTTTTCTTTGGTAACATCGATAGAAGGTAGGGGCCATTTTTGCACAAGAAAGTTTACCAAAAGAAAAATAGCAATTAACAAGCAAATTAGTAAAATGGTTTTAGAAGTATCTACCATCCAATTGTTCTTTATCTTTTCAATCCATGTTTTCATAATTTTGTCTCCTTTCTATTTCAAACTCTTTTTTCTTTGTAATACAAGGATTGTCAAAATAGTAAATAATACAGTAAAACTTACTAAAGTGACGATTTCGTTAAGAGCAATTTGCCCAGAAGGAAATCGAGTAAAAATATTGATTAAGGAGAATGGTTCGAAAATAGAGCTAAATTCTGGTAAAAACCAAGTTAGAATAAAAAAGGCAATGGTTACAATACCAGCTATAATTTGATTTTCTGTTAAACTAGAAGCAAACATACCAAAAGAAATGTAAGACATTCCCAATAATAAAAAGCCGAAAAGAGCAGTAAGAGCCGTTAAAATTTGCGGATTTCCAAAAAAGGTTAGAATGACAAAATAAAATAAAGTAAGCACTTCAGAAATGACAAGAATGATAACAGCAGAAAAAAATTTGCCAAGAACAATTTCGGGTAAACTACGAGGAGAAGTAAAAAGTAATTGTTCTGTTCCCTCTTTTCTTTCTTCTGCAAACATTCTCATAGTTAAAATAGGGGTAATAAAAGTAAGAATGGTAGATAAAGAATAGAACATGTATTCATAATTAGATAATCCGCTACTAATAATATCTAAATAAAAAAACACACTTGCCATTAATAGGAAAAGACCAATAAAAACATAACCGACTGGTGATAAGAAATAACTTTTTACTTCTTTTTTAATAATTGCCCACATTTAGTTTTTCCCTCCTTTTTTCTTTTTCTTATTTTCTTCTTTTGGAAGAACAAGCTTTCCGAAAGAAGAATCATTTTCTCCGATTAGCTTTATAAAGGCGTCTTCTAAAGTGACTTCTGGTTTTTTTAGTTCGAAAATAGTGATTCCTTTTTGTGAAAAATAGTTAAAAATAAGACGGCGAATGTCAGTGTTTTCTTGACAAGAAATGAGATATTGCTTGGTCCCATCTTCATTTGTTTTGTTTAATTTAATTTGGGTAATTTCTGGAAGAGAGGGTAAAATTGTGTCTAACTTTTCTTCAGGGTCTTCTATGGTAACCAAAATGCAATTGTCTTGCTCTACGGTTTCTTCTAAATGATTTGGTGTGTCTTGTGCAAGTAGTTTTCCTTGATTGATAATAATCACTTTTTCGCAAATTTGACTAATTTCAGATAAAATATGAGAACTAATAATAATGGTATGATTTTTTCCTAATGATTTAATTAAACTTCGTATTTCTGTAATTTGTTTTGGGTCAAGTCCTACAGTAGGTTCATCTAAAATTAAAATAGCAGGATTTGAAACAATCGCACCAGCTAAGCTAACTCTTTGCTTATATCCTCTTGACAAATTGCGAATAAGTTTATGTTCTACTTGTTTTAATCCGGTTTGTAGAATCGTTTCTTCTATTCGTTTTTTCTTTTCTTTTTTGGCTACCTTTTTTAAATCAGCCATATAACCAATAAATTCTGTTACTGTTAAATCGGTATATAGTGGTATATTTTCGGGCATGTAGCCTAAATATTGTTTGGCCTGCTTGGGCTTTTTTAAAATAGAAATATTATTTATTAAGATATCTCCTTGTGTTGGCTCGGTGTAACCAGTAATCATATTCATTGTTGTGCTTTTTCCAGCACCATTTGGACCTAGAAGACCTACGATTTCTCCTTTTTCAATAGTAAAGCTAATATTGTCTACAGCAGTAAAAGAACCGTATTTTTTAGAAACATTTTTTACTGAAATCACAAATAAGTACCTCCTTTAAACAAATAAGAAAATCTCTTTTATTCTAGAGGATACTATCACGGAAGATGTTTGTTTTCAAGAAAAAATCAAATAAATTACAAAGAAATCACACAATTGTCACAAAGAAAAACAAAAACATTTTTCTTGTACCATCTGACATAAAAGTAAAAGGTGGGAATATACCTTAAATAAGTATAATAAAAAAAGAGGGGCATTCCATGAATTTTTTCTATCCAATTTTAGTAGCTTTTTTATTTGTTTTTCTTTCCGAATTAGGAGATAAAACACAATTATTGGTTCTATCTTTTTCTGCGAAACAAAAAACTTTTACTGTATTATTAGGAGTAGCACTTGGCTCCTTTTTTAGTCATGGAGTAGCCATTTTATTTGGAAGTAGTTTAGGACTCATTGGAAATGAACAAATCGAACACCTTTTGCATTGGATTACGCATATTTCTTTTCTTCTATTTGGTCTTTTTACTTTATTTCACAAAGAAAAAGAAGAAAATAGTTCCAATAAAAAACAAAACTTTTTACAAAAAGTGGCTCATTCTAATTTAAATTATATTTTAGTAATTGGGTTAAGTATTGCAGTAGGAGAATTAGGGGATAAGACTTTTTTAGCATCTATTGGGCTTGGCATTCAATATCCAAATGTAAAACTATTTTTAGTAATCGGTGCGGTATTAGGAATGGTAGTAAGTGATTTGCTAGCCATTGTTTTTGGAAAAGCACTTAGTAAAAAGATTTCAGAAAGTACTATGCAAAAAATTTCTGGTATTTTATTTCTTCTATTTGGTCTAATTGGAATAATAGGCTAATAAAAGGAAAAGAGATAAAAAGGAGGAGAAAAAGCACTAGAAAAATTGCCACAGGTAGGTATGATAATAGCAACTGATTTTTCTGGAAAAATGATTGCTACTGCAAAACAGAATCAAAAAAAGTATGCTCCAAAGCGAATTCAATTTGCTGTAATGGATAATTTAAAGATGACATTTCCAGAGCAGTTATTTGATATAGTATGTGCAAGGCATACTATTATTGATGCAAAACAAATTTATTCTTGCCTAAAACACGATGGCATTCTAATTATAGAAGGTGTAGATAAAAAAGATTGTTGGGAAGTAAAGAGTCTATTTGAAAGAGGACAAGCTTTTAACGATACCATTTCTATTTCACAAAAAGATTATCAAGCTATCAAAGAAGCGGACTTTTCAGAAATTGATAGGCAGGAAATAATACAATATGAATATTATCAAACAGAGCAGGATTTATTAGCTTTACTTTTTAAAACACCGATATTAAATGACTTTGTGCAGTTACACAATACGAAAAAAGGCAATCAAAATAGAATTGAAAAAGATAAATTTGAAGAATATGTAAAAAGCCATGCAACTTCAAAGGGAATTGAGTTAAAAAGAGTGTTATATGGCATGATAGCCAAAAAAGGATAACAATGAAGTGAACTCTAAAAAAGGAGAAATATTGCCAAAAAGGAAAAAGTGTTGTAAAATACAAAGAAAATAGGAAAAAGGAAGGGAGCCAAAATGACTAGTAAACAAAGAGCATATTTAAGAAGTTTAGCAAATGGAATAGAAGCTATTTTTCAAATTGGAAAAGGTGGAATAGGTGAAAATCTTGTAAAACAAATAGAAGAAGCATTAGAGGCAAGAGAATTAATTAAAATAACGGTTTTAGAAACAGCACCCAATTCTATCAAAGAAACAGCAGAACAACTAGCAGATAAAACAAATTCTATTGTAGTTCAAACAATGGGAAGTAAAATTACATTATATAAACCGAGAAAAAAAGAATCCAAAATAATATTACCAGAATGAAACAAGTAAAAGAAGGCATGAAGTTGTATGCCTTCTTTTGCATTAAAGATAGGTAAGGAAAAGCTATAAAATATCGCGAATCCAAATTTCGGTTCCATCTTGATTCATAAACCTAAGGTTTGGAAATGCTTTTTTTATCTTTTCATCAGATAAGAAGTTCGGTCTACTGTCTTGATAAGTTTCTAACCCTTTTTCTTCGTAAAGTAAGATTGCTTTTTCCTTGTATTTGCTAATTCCATAAATGGTAACAATGGTATTAACAACAAAAAAGCAAATCAGAAATAGCTCTAGAATGTTTCGTACTTTAGGGGCAATAGAAAAAATGAATTGATTTAAGAATGGTCTAATAGATTCGATTAAAAAAAGTGATAAAATACCCCAAAAAATAGAATAAGTAATACAAATTCTACCATTTAAATGAAAAGGAAGATAAGAATAATCCCAAAAACGAGTTTGATAAATTGCTTCTAAAACATAACTTGCAATGTATTCAAAAAAACTTCCTAATAAAAAGCCAAAAACAAATAATTTAAAAGGATGTCCTTTATAACGTTGTAGAAACAAAATAAGAAAACAAGCACCGACTCCGTAAATTGGGCAAAATGGTCCCCATAAAAGTCCTTTTCTACTTTCCCATACACCAGTAGTAAAATAACAGTAAAAAGTTTCGATAAAAAAACCTAATATACTAAATAGTAGGAAATACCAAAATAATAAATGAAAGGATAAACAATTGGTTTGTTTTTTATTTTGATTCAAGATAAATTCTCCGTTCTTTCTAGATAATCTTATTGTATCCTAAAAGAAAAGAAATTACTAGTAGAGAAAAAACAAAATAAATGTTCTGTAATCTCTTTTTTTTTTACCCTTTTTGTAATATAATAGGGCAAAAGCAAGAAAAAAGAGAGGAGGTAGGTTATGCCAGATTTTGTTCATTTACATATCCATAGTGAATACAGTCTATTAGATGGAGCAAATCGTATTAAAGATTTACCAGTAAGAGCAAAAGAATTAGGAATGAATGCCATTGCTCTTACTGACCATGGTGTTATGTATGGTGCCATTGATTTTTATAAAGCTTGTAAAAAAGAAGGTATCAAACCAATCATAGGATGTGAGGTTTATGTTGCACCAAGAAGTAGATTCGATAAAGACCCAAATTTAGATAAAAAGTATAACCACCTTATTTTATTAGCAAAAAATAATGAAGGGTATCGTAATTTAAGTAAATTAGTGTCTATTGGATTTATTGATGGTTATTATTATAAACCGCGTATTGATTTAGAAGTATTAGAAAAATACCATGAAGGGCTAATTTGCCTTAGTGGTTGTTTAGCAGGAGCGATAAGCCAAGCCATTATAGGAAACGATATGGAAAAGGCAAAACAAATTGCTTTATGGCATAAAAACCTTTTTGGAGAAGATTATTATTTAGAATTACAAAATAATGGAATAAAAGAACAAATTATGGTCAATCAAAAATTAGTAGAGTTAGCAAGACTGTTAGACATTCCACTTGTAGGAACCAATGATGCTCATTATTTGAAAAAAGGAGATGCCTACAATCATGAAGTACTTCTTTGTATTCAAACTGGTAAAAAAATGAGTGATATAGACCGTATGCGTTTTGAGACAGAGGAACTATATGTTAAATCACCAGAAGAGATGGCTGATTTTTTTGAAAATTTACCGGAAACAATTGAAAACACAGTAAAAATAGCAGACAAATGTAATGTGGAATTTGAATTTGGTCATACTATTTTGCCAAATTATGATGTGCCAAAAGAATTTCCAACCCATTATGATTATTTGGAAAAATTATGTAAAGAGGGATTGAAAAAACGATATGGTGAGAGGTTATCCCAAGAAATAATTAAGCGTGCTAATTATGAATTAAAAGTTATAAAAGATATGGGTTATGTGGACTATTATCTTATTGTATGGGATTTTATTCATTATGCTAAATCAAATGGAATTCCAGTAGGGCCAGGAAGAGGTTCTGGTGCTGGGTCACTACTTGCCTATAGTATTGAAATAACCGATATCGACCCCATTCGTTATGGGCTACTTTTTGAGCGTTTCTTAAATCCAGAAAGAATTAGTATGCCAGATTTCGATGTGGATTTTTGCTATGAAAGAAGAGCAGAAGTAATTGATTATGTAGAAAGAAGATATGGAAAAGACCATGTTTCTCAGATTATTACCTTTGGTACGATGTCTGCTCGTATGGTGATTCGCGATGTAGGAAGAGCCTTAGATGTACCGTATGCAGAATGTGATAAATTAGCCAAAATGGTACCAATGGAACTTCATATTACCATTGAAAAAGCAATGCAGCAAAATCGTGAACTAAAAGAAGTATATGAATCCAATTCTCAAACCAAAGAGTTGTTAGATATTGCTATTGCTTTAGAGGGGCTTCCAAGACAAGCATCTACTCATGCTTGTGGTATTGTTATTACCAAAGAACCAGTTGATACCTATGTTCCTCTATATGTTCGTGATGGAAATATTTCCACACAGTTTATTATGACAACATTAGAGGAGTTAGGTCTTCTGAAAATGGATTTTTTAGGGTTAAGAACCCTTACCGTAATTGAAGATGCCATAAAGCTAGTAAAAGATAATCGTGCAATAGATGTGCAATTTGATAAAGAAATGAATGACCAAAACGTATACAAATTATGGCAAGACGGAAATTCAGCAGGTATCTTTCAATTTGAAAGTCAAGGGATGACGAACTTTATGAAAGAGCTAAAACCGGATAGTTTAGAAGATATTATAGCAGGGGTATCTTTATACAGACCAGGCCCAATGGACCAAATTCCAAGATACATTAAAAATAAACAAGACCCAGAACATGCTGTATATACTCATCCAGCCTTAAAACCAATTTTAAATGTGACCTATGGGTGCATGGTATACCAAGAACAAGTTATGCAAATCGTTCGTGATTTAGCAGGTTATTCTTTAGGACGTGCTGATATTGTAAGAAGAGCAATGGGAAAGAAAAAACTAGATGTTATGGCAAAAGAAAGACAATACTTTGTTTATGGAAAAACAGATGAACAAGGAAATATAGAAATACCTGGTTGTATTCGTAATGGAATCGATGAAGCATCGGCTAATAAAATTTTTGATGAAATGGCAGAATTTGCAAAATATGCTTTTAATAAATCTCATGCTGCTTGTTATGCAGTAGTTGCTTATCGTACTGCTTATTTAAAAGCATATTACCCTGCTGAATTTATGGCAGCAACATTAAATAGTTATTTAGGAAATTTAGATAAAGTTCCTTACTACATTGATGAATGTAAAAGATTGGGAATTTCTATCTTAAAACCAGATATTAATAAAAGTTATACTAAATTTACAGTAGATGAAGGAAAAATTCGTTTTGGACTAGGAAGTATTAAAAATGTTGGGATTGCAGCGGTAGATAACATTGTAAAACAAAGAAAAGAAAAAGGTCCTTTTACTAGTTTTACTGAATTTTGTGAAAGAGTACAAGGGGAGGCAGTAAATAAAAAATGTATTGAAAGCTTAATTCGTGCAGGTGTGTTTGAAGAGTTTTCCCAAACGAGAGCAACGTTACTTGCTTCTTTTGAAGGAATCTTAGATACCATACAAAATGCGAATAAAAAAGGGTATGACGGTCAGGTTACCATGTTCGACTTAGGAGGAGAAGAAACGCAATTAGAAGAGCTAAAATATACGTTTCAAGAACAACAGGAATTTTCAGAAAAAGAATTATTATCTATGGAAAAGGATATGTTAGGTCTGTATATATCAGGTCATCCTTTAGAAAAATTAAGACAAGAATTAGAAAAGAAAGCTAGTATCAATACTCTTAAAATGAGGCAAATAGAAGAACAATTGCAAAATGGGCAAGAGAAAAAGATAGAATATACAGATGGTCAATTTGTAAAGTATGCAGGAATTATTACAAGTGTCAAGAAAAAATATACGAAAACAAATAAAATTATGGCATTTGTAACCGTAGAAGATTTATATGGAAGTGCTGAGATAATCTTGTTTGAAAATTGCTATCAAAAATGTTCTACTTTGTTAGTAGAGGATAATATTGTACTAGTAGATGGGAGATTAAGCGTAAGAGAAGAGGAACCAGTAAAACTTGTAGCAAGGGAAATAACAGAATTAGGTAAGACAAAACATCAGGTTTTAAATTTAACCATTACAGACCTTTCTGAATTTAAAAAAGACCAGCTAAGAGGTATGATTAAATTTTTTGTAGGAGAAAAAAGTAATATTCCGCTTCAAGTAGAGGAAAAAGGACAAATCAAGCCATGTGGTTTAATCTATTTAACAAAGGAGATATTAGAACAATTTGAAGAGTTACTAGGAAAACAAAGGGTAGAGCTAAAGGAAATTTAGGAGGAAAAAATGGAAAAATATTATTGTGATATTGAGTCTTCTACCATAAAAGTGTATTGTTACCAGAATGAAAAATTAGAATTACGAGAGGAAAAATCCATTTTGTTCCAGGATTCTTTTTCAGAAAAAGAAGGAATTAGTTTTGTACAATATCGTATGCTTCTTTCTTATTTTAAAAATTTAACCGAAAAATATAGTTGGACAAACCAAAATACAAAACTGTATGCAACAGGAATATGGAGACAAATCCCTCAAAAACAAATGGATAACTTAAAAGCAGATTTTCGAGATTTAGGGCTACAGTGGAGAGTTCTTTCACACGAACAAGAAAATTTTTATTTTCAAAAAGCGATGCAAGGAATTTATGATGGAAAAAGAGTTCTAATGGTTAATATGAAAGCCAAAACAACCGAGCTTGTGGTAATTGAAAAAGCAAATCGAAAGGAAATGATAAATCTTAGTATTGGGGTAGAAGAATTACTAAAACAATTTCCGAATATCAATCAGTTAGATTCCGGACTAAAGATAGAAGAAATCATAGATTATGTAATAAACCAAATTCAAGATAAAGTTACAAACTTAAAGTGTGATTGTGCGATTCCTATAGGAGGGCAACTTCGCTTTGAAAAATTACTAGATTATCCACTTGAAAAAAATTCTATTTTTCATGATGGAATTCATGAAGAAATGATTTCTTATAAAGCATTTGCTGAAAAGAATGAGGAATTATTTTATCACATTTCGTTAAAACAATTGTATCATTTAGTGCCGAATGATCCAAAGTGGATGGATGGTGCAAAAGCAGGTCTCTTACTAGAACAAGCTCTTTTCAAACAAGCAGGTAGTTTTGTTATTGTTCCATCTGATTTAAATTTAATTTATGGAGTGATAAAGTGTGGAGAATAAGAAAAAATAAGGATAAACAAAAAAGAAAGAAGAAAGAGAAATGAAATTAAAACAGCAAATTAAAAATTATACACCATATAACGAACAAGAACAGAAAGATAAACAATTAATGTTACAATTTTTAGAGGCTTTTGAGGATGTTTTAACAAGAGATAATTTAGTTGGTCATTTTACAGCAAGTGCATGGGTGATTAACAAAGAAAGGACAAAAGTCCTTATGGTAAAACATAATCTTTATCATAGTTGGGCTTGGGCAGGAGGACATGCAGATGGCCAAGAAGATTTGCAACAAGTAGCAATACGCGAATTAAAAGAGGAAACCGGAATAGAGCATATTTTAAAAGTATATTCTGACATTTTTTCTTTAGAATGTATGGGGGTAACAGCTCATAAAAAACGAGGAGAGTTTGTCTCTTGCCATTTACACCTAAATGTCACGTATTTATTTGAAGTAGAAGAAACACAAGAAATGACAATAAAGCCAGATGAAAATAGTGGGGTAAAATGGATTCCAGTAGAAGACATAAAAAATGAGGTAACACAAAGATGGGTTTATGACCTAATCTATGCCAAAGAGATTGAAAAGGTAAAACAATTAAAAAATAGTTAGAATTTCTAGCTTTTTTTTTCAGCTCTATTACAATTACAAAACAAAATTGTCATTTTTATTGCCAGGCATATAAAAATTTCATATAATAACCCCAATTAGGAAAGGAAGAACAGTATGATTATTTTAATAGGTGAAAGTGGAAGCGGAAAAACAACAATTTTAAAAGAATTAG
>DBFJJM010000123.1:0-5459 GCA_048393175.1 Candidatus Merdicola sp. | reverse complement strand
TTTTCTTCTTTTGTTTTTTGTTTTGATTGTTATTTTTCTTTTGTTTCTTTTTATATTGATATATAAGGATACTAGCAATGGCTATAAGGATGATAATTCCTATTATCCATAAAATTTGATTTTTGTTTTGTTCTAATAAAGAAGCTTTTATCACTTCTTCTTCGTTCCACTGTGTCTGCTCATCTTTTGCGTCTAATACAGTAGCTAATTTTTCCGCTTCTACCTCTTGTTGTTGTTTTGCCTCTATTTCTTCTTGTTCATTTCTTCTATAAACTGTTAAAACATATTTTTTTGTAGTAGAATGATCGGCTGCTGTAACCACAATGGTAAAAGTATTATTCCCATATTGTAAGTCTTTTTTTCCTTGTATCTCCACTTTTGCAGCCATATCTTCTGGTACTGCTAAAATATTAGCTTGGGCTACATCTGTTGGCATCACTACTGTATAATGCGTCATTTCATTACTAAAAGCTGGCTGTAATTCTCCATATTCAATTGCTAAAGTTTCTAAATTTGTATTTGTCTTTTCTATTTGTTTGGTTTTTGTAGCCCATATTCGATATTCTGATTCCTCTCCACTTGGTGATTTTACTTTAATTGTAATTTTATTTTGACCTTGTTTCAAATTTTCATTTCCTATTATCGTAATAGTGGAGCTAGGATTCTCACTATTTGCCTCTATTTCTAAGTTATCTATTTCTTCTTGTGTTACAAAATAATAATCATAAACATCTGGCTTAAAAATAGGAGTCATTCCTTCATAATTGATTCTTAGAGTTTTTAATTTACTATTACTACTATCTACTATTACCTCTTCTTCTATTTGACCTTCCTGTTGTTGCTCTTTCTGATTGACTTTTATTTCTAATCCTTGTTGGGTTAAATTTAATCTTTTTCCAGTATCATCATAAAATTGTCCTTTTATTCCTATTTGTGTTGTTCCTTTTTCTTTGGCTCGAAAGACAAAGTTTGGTTTTTCTTGACCTTCATACCATACATACTTTATCTCATTTTCGGTATAGCTTAATGCTTCTGGTCCAGACTCAAATTGTAATTTATCACTATCAAAATAAAGACTAGTTGTATAAGAGGCTACAGGTTCTTCTATTTGTAAAGAAACATGAAATACTTGCCCTTTTTCTACTTCTTTATTCGTAGTAGAAAGATTAACTTTTGCTAAACTTTTTTCTGGAAGAATCCATAACATAACCAGAAAAAGTATCCATAGTACGGTTTGTAATCTTCTTTTCATTTTCTTCTCCTTACTGTTCGATTTGCTTTAATCCTAGAATGTGACGTTGCAATATTAGTAAATCGACACTATTTGGATTTTTTTCATTTTTTTGGACATTGGCAGCTTTTAAGAAATTGCCTTGAAACATTTCTAATTGTAAGATATGACGTTGTAATAAGAATAAATCGACACTATTGATTCTTCCATCCCCATTTACGTCACCATATAAAAGAATTTGATATTCTGCTATTACTTCATCTTTATCATAAAATAAAACTTTAGAATCCGTCCCTACTAAATCAAAATCTTTTAATTCTTGGTTTTTATAATTTACGATTTTAAAAGGATAAATAGAAGTTATTTTTTCACTCATTTGTGCTGCTGTTGTTCCTTTATCATTAAGTTTTGTGATTTGGCTATTTTCTATTTTTAGACTCTCATCAAAGGAAATCTCGGATGGGTCAATTGCTTTTCTTATCGTTACTTCTATTTGTTTACGAATATTATTTTCTTGTGTTATAACACTAACTTGGGTAGTTCCTTCTTTTAAAGCAGTAAGCATTCCAGAAGAGTCGACTTTTGCAATTGCTTCATTCGAAGAAGAATAGGAAATCGTTTGATTGTTGGCATCTTCTGGTAAAACAAAAGCATTTATTTTTGTTTTTTGCCCTACAGGAAGAGAAATCGTGCTTCTGTCTACATATAAATCTGTAACAGGACTATAGACTTCTAATTCTGCTTCTTTTCTGATATTGGTATGTTCCACTTGTGCCATTAATTTTACTTTACCTGCCCTTACTCCTACTATACTTCCCGTTTCATCAATTAATGCCACACTAGCATCACTTGTCAAATAGCTTATCGTCGCTTCCGCTTCTTTTGGCAGTTTTTCTACTATCATTTTAGTCCTTTCTGTTTTATTTATTTTCGTTTTTTCTAATTTTACATTAATATCTTGAATGACATGATTTGGTACTTCTTCTGTATATTTCTGAAACACATAACCAATCATTCCATTATCTAATTTTACTCTGTCCCATAATTCTCCTGACTGTCTTCCTTTTGCAATTCTGGTCATTTGCTCGTTCGCATTTAACGTAGCAATCGTTTCATGATTGGTACTAGGCCCTGACCTTACATTTAAAGTATTACTTACTTTAGCATAAATCCTTGTATTATCTGATGTATAGTCTGCTAAATTAATATCCGGAGACTCTGTAGGAAGTTGGGGCATATTTTCATAAACAGGAATCATAAAATTGATTTGTCCTTGTAATAAATTACTATTAGCATATCCTTTTTGAATTGATTTTGATTCACTATATGGTGCTAGTACATTTGTCATATATTGATGCCAAAATAATTCCCCCGCTTTATCATCATTTACATCAAACTTTTGAAAATAAATAGTATTTTGCCCTATATTAATGTAACTAGAACCAATGAAAATCCCTCCCCCTGTTATGGCTTTTTCTTTATTGTTCCAAGGAATTAAATACTTGTCTTTCGTTGCTTGACTTGCTCCTTTTCCATCTCGTGCATAGCGTAGTCCATTTTTAATTGCCCCCATCGGTTCGGCAGAACTTGTCGCACCGATATTATAAAAATTATATAACCCTTTAAAGCCTTCTACTAAACCACTAATTGAAGCATGTGACAAAAAAGGACCTACTTCTTGTTTAATTCTAGAAGATAAATGATAAGGACTTACCAAAGAAGTCTTTCCTCCTCGTAAAATCAAATCACTATATTTTTCTGCCATAGAAATTGAATTTCCATATTCGTCATAATAAAAAACTTGGTTATTATAAAATTCTGTTCCATATAATATTTTTTCAATTCCTTCTTTTTGATTCTCTGTTTCTTCATAAGATAGTGTTTCAAACTGAAAAATTCTTCCTTCATTTAAAAAGTTTCTAGGGTCCATACAATATTCTACTGCCCTTTTAGAAGCATCTACCCAACCTAAATCTACTTCTACATTATATTCACCTGGTTTGGTGTTTTTCCAACTATCCGAATACGATTTAGGGACAAGGTTTTTTCCAAATTCATTTTCTTTTTGAATCACGTAATTCCAATCTAAATTAGTATAAACAGCTGTAAATTTCCACTTGGGAAATTTCTTTTGTAATTCTTGAAGATAGGGTTGGTAGCTTTGAGGAAAATTGGAAATTCCCTGTAGTTTGATAGAAGCTTGTACTTTATTGGGAAAAAGTACCATTATTCCTAATAGAAATAACAATATAAAAAGCATCTTTCCTTTTTGATAAATAAATAATTTTTTCATAAACAATCCTTTCGTTCTATGTTTTAAATTTCTTTTGCTTTTATAATAATTCTCATACTAGAATCATACGTACAAGTGATTAAAGTTACTTCTTTTTTTCCTTTCGTATTTTGAGATAAACATTTTGTATCACTTGGTTTTACCTTTTCTACTTTATAAATTTGATAAAGAATAGTTTGATTAGATTTATCGGTTAGTGTAAAAGTATCTCCTACTTTTAATTTTTTTAAATTATGAAACATATTGTTTCGTATATAATTGTGTCCAGCAATACAAAAATTACCCACTTGGTTTGGCTCATCGCCATAAAATTTTGTTACAGATACCAACAGAGCTTTAGGACTATATTCGGACAAAACATAAGTTTTTAACTTAATTTTGGGAATTTCTAACTGAGCAATTACATTCCATCCTTTATATTCAGTAGGAAAAATAGGATTGATTGGTTGCTCCTCTTCTTTTACTATGACAGTTGCAGATTCTACGTTATTTTGTATTTGCTCTATTGGCTTTTCCTGTACGATTTTAGTAACCTGATTAGAAATCGTTTGGTTTTTACTATTTACCCTTT
Source organism: Candidatus Merdicola sp. (assembly GCA_048393175.1). Classification (GTDB taxonomy): domain Bacteria; phylum Bacillota; class Clostridia; order TANB77; family CAG-508; genus Merdicola. The sequence continues at coordinate 1,364 of DBFJJM010000123.1, read as the reverse complement.
GTTTTGTTACAAAAAAGATACTAAATGCTACTAAAGTAAAGACACTAAGTAATACGATAAGAATGACAATGCTTTTTTTGTGTTTTTTCTCTTTCATCTGATACTCCTCTTTTGTATTATGTAAAGAAGTTGGAAAAATAACCTCCAACTTCTTTTGGTTAATTATTCTCTTTTCTCTTAATGGTGCGAACAATTAAAAAAATGACACTAATTGCTAAGACAACGCTTGCTATTAAACTATAATAGTTTATACCTGTTTTGGGTAATGCTTTTGGTAACTCTTCTTCTTTTTTCTCCTGTTCTTCTGTTGGTTCTGGATTTGGTACTAAATTTTCTTCTGGTGCTTGTACTGGTGTTTCAGCTACAGTTACGTTAAATGTTTTTTGTGCAATAACTGCATCAGAATTATCTCTATCGATTAATTTAATGGTAATTCCATAAGAACCCACTTGGCTAAAAACACCTCTTAAATCTAATTCTTTTCTCATATCTTTTCCACCAATTTTATAACCAGATGCATCTCCAAAACCACTTTCAATCAAGTCATATTCTGCACGTGTTTGGTCTGTTGCAAGTAATTTTGCTGTTGCACCACTTGGTGTTGTTGCTTCTGCCATAATTCTAGCATGGTCATAATTTTTTCCCATTGCAGATGTGATAATAAGCTTCATTTCATTTTCTTTTTCTTTGATTAAATCAGCTGCATGTGTTAAATTAATTGCATAATCTTCATATTGAGGTTCTACCACAATATCTTTTATAATGCCAGAAGTAATATCATCATATGTTATGCTGGCATCTGGGTTTGCTAATCCTTCTGCTGTAACAGAAAAATTGGTAGGATTAGAAGTAGTAATATCTGCTTTTGCCCTAAAGGTTACACTCATACTACTTCTTGGGCTTGACCCACCTGTCTCATCATGGAAAACAACTCTTACTTTATCTGCTTGATTATTAGCTGTTCCCCCTTCTGCTGATACATATTCTAATACATTATTATCATATGCTACATCTACCGTATACGCTCCTAAATCTTGTCCAAAATTTACTGTTATCTTTATCGTTTCTCCTGGATGGACTGTCTGTTTATCTACATCTGCTGTAACAGAGCCAAGAGCATCTGCTTGAACCGAAATAGAAAAAAGAAATAGCAATAAGATTGGTACAATTACTATACTGTAAAAAATTTTTTTCATTTTTTTATCCTCCTAAAATTTTTTTTTACAATTTTAGTATGTGACTATTTTTCTTGTTTATTCTTCTTTATTTTTCATATTAATTGTCTTTTCTTACATTTTTTGCAAACAAAAAACTTGATAAACTTTTGATAGTCTACCAAGTTTTTTTATACTAGCATTTCTTTT
>DBFJJM010000122.1:0-4768 GCA_048393175.1 Candidatus Merdicola sp. | reverse complement strand
AAAAGAAAACCACAAATCAAATTAGATTTATGGTTTTCTTTAAAGTCCTCTTTTTACTAACTCCACTAATTGGGGTATAGTTCACTGAAGGGGAGTTTTTCTTTTTTTCTATTTATTTTCTAATAGAATATAAAAAAGGTGCATACAATAATAAAAGAAGGAGGAGAAAAAATGTATCAAAAATTAGAATTACCTTATCCTATGGATGCATTAGAACCATATTATGATAGAGAAACATTAAGATTACATTATGAGGTACTATATCAAGGCTATATTGATAATTTAGAAAAAACACAAAAACAATTAAAACAAGCAAGAGAGCAAAAAGAGTATAAAAATATAAAATGCTTAGAAAAGAATTTAAGTTTTTTTGGTTCAGGTGCTATTTTACATGGGTTATTTTTTGAGAATATGGGACCTGCCATACCAACTAGTCCGGATTTTGCACTAATGGAACAAATTGTAGCAGATTTTGGGAGCTTTGAAAATTTCCGTATGCAATTTACACAGGCAAGTATAGCAGTAGAAGCTTCCGGATGGGGCTTACTTGTTTGGGTGCCAGAATTTCACAAATTAGAAATCTTACAATGTGAGAAACATCAGAATCTTACTTTGTGGGGGTGTAAACCATTATTGGTATTAGATATGTGGGAACATTCCTATTATCTTCAATATCAAACAAAAAGACCAGAATATGTAAATGCTTTTTACAATATTATCAATTGGAATATTGTAAATAAAAGATTTCAAAAAATACAGCACTAATTTTTTTCTCCTTTCATACAATATAAAAAGTAGAGTGGGAAAGGAGAAAAAAATGACAAAAATTATTGTATATAATAATGATAATAATCGTATGGAAACCTACTATCGTGGTTTAACAGAAGCAATGCCATATAATACAAACCGAACCCTAACGGTAAGAGAATTTAGAGGTTCTAGCAATAGTCCTACTGTATGGACTGATAAACGTACTATGCAAGCATGGAATAGTCAGCGTTATTTATATGGAGGACCAATTCCGGTAGGCTTTGCTTTTAAAAGACCTTATGAAGGAGGACATAGCAATCAAAGTCAGCATTATGCTGGTGTGGCCTTCGACGTAGGGCAAACACTAAGTAATGCACAAAGAAATAGGCTAAGAAATAGTGCGGTAAGTTCTGGTGTATGGAGTTATGTAGAACCAGCATCCTTAAGCCCTACTTGGGTTCATTTTGATAGAAGAAGCGGAACACCAGCTTGTAGTACAGGTGGATTCCCACTATTAAGACAAGGAAGTAAAGGTGTTTATGTTTTAATTGCACAAGATGATTTAAATACAGTAGGTTACCGAACGGGAGGACTAGATGGTATTTTTGGTACCGCTACAAAAAATGCGGTAATGAGCTATCAAAGAAGAGTTGGACTTTCGGTAGATGGTATTATTGGATGTAATACATGGAGGTCTTTACAAGAGTCAGTAGTAGGAACAGGAAGAACTAGTACAACAATTGATTAGGCAAAAAAGAAAACGAATTCGAAAAGAAGAGTTCGTTTTTTATTGCACTTGTAAAAACATGGTGATAGAATAAGACAAAAAAGAATAAAGGAGAGGATTGTTATGTCAGAATTACTTCAATTACCCAATATAGGACAAACTCTAGATAAACAGTTACAACAAGTAGGAATTACCACAAAAGAAGAATTAAGAAAAATAGGAAGTAAAAAGGCTTGGCTAAAAATAAAGCAAATTGACTCATCTGCTTGTTATAACCGATTGTGTGCTCTAGAAGGAGCGATTCGAGGAATTAGATGGCATGATTTAGACCAAGAGTCAAAAAGTCAATTAAAAGAATTTTATTCTTCTCATTTATAATCAAAAAAGGAAGGAGAAAGAATGATATTTTCGAAAAGAATAATAGATAATCATAAGAAAATAGAAATAGAATTAAAAGAAAAAAGCATATTAGAACAAAAAAAATTATTAGAAAAATATAACGTAACATTAGAAGGATATAATGAATTAGAAGCAGCAGAAAAATTAGAACAAGTAGGAAAAAATAAGATTCGAACAAAACAAGAAAAAAGTTTCCTAAAAAGAATACAAGAGGCAATTATTAATCCTTTTAATGTTGTTCTTATTTTAGTAGGAATGGTTACTTTCCTGACTGATATTGTTTTTACAAAACAGCCAAGTTATGCTACTTTTATTTTAATTTTAGTAACTGTTTTTGTCTCTGCTGTTATTTCCTTTAGGGAGCAAGAAAAATCCAATCAAGCAGCAAAAAAGTTAGAAAAAATGGTAACCAATAAAGTAGATGTAATTCGTCATGGTCAAAATAAAGAAATAGATATGGAAAATATCGTACCAGGCGATATTGTTAAGTTATCCTCAGGTGATATGCTTCCCGGAGATGTACGTTTTTTGCAAGTAAAGGATTTGTTTATCGACCAAGCAACCTTAACAGGGGAGTCACTACCAGTAGAAAAACAAACTACAGCCAAACCAGAAGAAGAACTAACTTCTTTGGAAAATATTGGATTTATGGGAACGAATGTGATTAGTGGAACAGCAACAGCAATTGTTCTTACAACAGGAAATCAAACTTATTTTGGGAGTATGGCAAAAGAAATCGTAGCAGAGAAAGGGAAAAGTAGTTTTGAAAAAGGAGTTGATTCTGTTAGTCAATTATTAATTCGCTTTATGATAGTAATGGTTCCCATCATTTTTCTAATCAATGTATTTACCAAAAATAATTTTATTGAATCCTTACTATTTGGAATTACCATTGCAGTAGGCTTGACTCCAGAAATGTTACCTGTTATTATGACTTCTACTTTGGCAAAAGGGGCAGTAGCCATGTCAAAAAAGAAAACAATTGTAAAACGTTTAGGTGCGATTCAGACGTTTGGAGAAATGGATATTTTATGTACCGATAAAACGGGAACATTAACAGAAGATAAAATTATTTTAGAAAAATATATCAATGTAAAAGGAGTAGAGGATAAAAGAATTTTGAAACATGCTTTTTTGAATAGCTATTTTCAAACCGGATTAAAGAATTTGATTGATGTAGCAATTATTCAAAGAATCGAAAAAGAAGAAATGGGATTTTTAAAAGGAAAATATATAAGAGAAGATGAAATTCCCTTTGATTTTACAAGAAGAAGAATGAGTGTAGTTCTTCGTGATGATACAGGAAAAAGACAACTAATTACCAAAGGAGCGGTAGATGAAATGCTTTCTATCTGCTCTTTTGTAGAAGAAGAGGGAAAGGTAATAAAATTAGATGCATCGTATAGAAAAAAGGCAAAACAACTCTATGAGACATATAATAGACAAGGACTTCGCGTTTTAGCGATTGCTCAGAAAAATGAAATACATGAAATAGAAACATTTGGGTTACAAGATGAAAAAGATATGGTTCTTTTAGGATTTGTTGGATTTTTAGACCCACCCAAAACAAGTGCGAAAACTGCTATTGAGTCGTTAGAAAAACATGGAGTAAGAGTGGTTGTATTAACAGGGGATAGTGAAGCAGTAGCGGTTAATGTATGTGAAAAGCTTCAAATTAATGCTTCTGATTATTTGACAGGAAAACAAATAGAACAAATGGAGTTAGAAAAACTAAAAAATCAGATTGAGACTTGTCAGCTTTATTGTAAATTATCTCCTTTTCAAAAACAGCAAATTGTAAAGCTATACCAAGAAAAAGGACATACTGTAGGTTATATGGGAGATGGTATTAACGATAGTCCCCCTTTAAAACAATCCGATGTTGGTATTTCAGTAGATTCTGCTGTGGATATTGCAAAAGAAACAGCGGATATTTTACTCTTAGAAAAAGATTTAAATGTATTGGAGGAAGGAGTAGTAGGGGGGAGAAAGACATTTGCTAATATTAGTAAATATATTAAAATGGCAACAAGTGGAAACTTTGGTAATATGTTATCTGTTATGATTGCTAGTATTTGCTTACCTTTTTTACCATTACTCCCAATTCATATTCTTATTCAAAATTTATTAAATGACTTTGGACAACTAGGAATGCCATTTGACACGGTAGAAGAAAAAACCATACAAAAACCAAAAAAATGGGATACAAAAGGAATTACTCGTTTTATGTTTTGGTTTGGTACGTTAAGTACAGTCATTGATGTACTTTGTTTTGCCTTTTTATGGTATGGAATGAAATTTAATACGATTGAAAAAGCTACTTTATTCCAGACAGGTTGGTTTGTATTTGGTATTATTTCACAAACGCTTATGATATATATGATTCGTACTGAGAAAATACCTTTTTGGGGTAGAAAACCATCTAAACAATTAATTTTATCTACTTTTTTTGTGGTAATCATAACTCTTATTATTGGATTTACTACTTTTGCTACTGTATTTGACTTAACGGTTTTACCACTCCAGTATTTTATCGGATTAGTAATACTTATTTTCTTTTATGCTGTTTTTGCTCAAATTGCCAAGAGAAAGTATATACGAAAATATGGAGAATGGATATAAGAAGGAAAAAGATGTCTTTAGAGGTAGTAAAAAAGTATTTTAAAAAGTAGAATCTGCAAGATAGAATTTGTCAGTTAGAAGGAACTACTGTAACTGCTAAAGAGGTTGCACAAGCAATTGGTTATGCAAAGTCAAGAATTGCTAAAACATTATCTTTTAAAGTGGAAAATAAACCTATTTTAATAGTATGCAATGGATTGATATTTGTAAAAATTACAAAGAAGAGTCAAAATAAAAAGAAATAAAAAAGGAAATCAAACGTGTTTTTTA
>DBFJJM010000121.1:0-12688 GCA_048393175.1 Candidatus Merdicola sp. | reverse complement strand
GAATAAAAAGAAAAAAAAGCATAAATTAAATGTAGCAAAACAGTTAGAGGAAGAAACAGAACAAGAAAATGGAGTAGAAGAATTTGTAATAGAGACAAAACCTTTTTATACTATTGAAGATATGGTTCGTATTAGTAAGCAAGTAGAAGAGAAAAAAACGCAGCAGGTAGGTATGACATTAGATTTAAAAGCAGCAATGGAAAAGGAGAAAAAATTAGATTATAAAATTGCCAATGCAACTAGTTATCTTGCAGAAATTGATAAGCATAACAAAAGCATTTTTGACTTTTGGCGCTATACGAATAAAGATAATGACCTTGCTTTAACAGCAGGGGAAGGAGAAAAAGAAGAGGAAAATTTTATTCAATTAGAAAAATCATTTGATTATGAAGAAGATTTGTTATCAATTGGAGTAAAAGCAGACCGTTTGCAAAGAGAACGTTTAACAAAAGAACAATGGGATGCTATCTTTATTACTACTACGAATGTTTTCCCTTTGTTCAATCAAATAAACAAAGAGCAGCTAGTAGAGCAACAAATAGAAGAAAGCCTAAAAGAGCAAAAATTTGAAGCACAACAAGATAATCAGGATTTTGAAACCGAAAATTTTGACATTTTTGGAGGTATTGCAGAAGATAGGACAAAAGTAAAAACAATTGCTGGAAAAAAGCATCGCGAAGTAGGAAAAAATAAATATAAGATATTAGATATTACAAAAACTACCCAAAAAGAACAATATAAAAAAAGGCTACAAGAGCTAAACACCCTTTTAGCTCAAGCAACAAAGCAAGCAAAAGCATTAACGAATATGGCTATTTATATAGCAGAAGAAGAGCCAAATCTTTTAGAAGGATACCAATTATTTCATATTAATCCTATGAATGCGATTCCTCTTACAAAAGAAAAAATCATTTTATATCGTTTTAATATAAAAGAAACGAATCCAATTTTGTATTTAACAAATTGTGTGTTTTTTGATAATTATAACAAAACTCTGCCACTTGGTATGGATATAACAGATGAAGTATTATGTGATATGAACCAATATGAGAAAAAGCAAATAAAAGAAGAACAATTCCGTTATCTTAGAGAAAGAGATAATAAGGCACATAGTATTGAAATTGTCCTAAAAGAATATGATTTAATCCCAAAATAGCTATTGTCAAAAACAAAAAAATATGCTAATATGAATTAGCATATTTGCTGATGTGGCGAAATTGGTATACGCACAGCACTCAAAATGCTGCGGGAAACCATGTGGGTTCGAGTCCCACCATCAGCACCAATGAATGTTTTTATGGGATTTATTTATCCCATTTTTTTACGCCCTAAAACTTGTTTTATTTTTTATTTATTATATAATTGAATTGTTAAACAAATAGTAATTTATCGTTATGAATGGAGGAATAAGAAATAGAAAATAAAATATGTCAAAGTTGTGGTATACCTATAACATCAAATGAACAATTAGGAAAAAATAAAGATGGAAGTGTCAATGTAGATTATTGCAAATACTGTTATGAAAATGGGGAATTTATAGACAAAATTACAATGGAAGAATATATAGAAATGTGTTCAAAGTATTGCTCACAAGCAGGAATGACTAACGAAGAAATGAAAGAACATTGTAATAAATTATTTCCTACTTTAAAAAGATGGAAATGTACTTGTACTAATGAATGTGCTAGTGGTTATAATCCTAATTGTACTTGTGAAAATCTAGAATGTCATTGTAGAGAAAAATAGTTAAATTACAAGTTATCATAACATAGAAGTTTCTCATATACTATAATAAGGGGGTGAGAAATTTGTCTTGTTGTGAAAGAAAATGTAATGTAGGATATTATGTTATTACTATTAGTCTTATTTCAATATTACTATTATGGAATATTGGTCTAACAATAGCAATAACAGTAATAAATAATAATAGTGATAGTGACAATTCTGAATGCTATTGTGTAGAGCAAATGAGAAATGTAATTCAGCAAATTGTTCGTTTATATCCAGATAGCCAATTATTTATCACATTAGATGGTGGTGATGCTGTAGTAGGAACGCCTGGAGAAATAAGATTAGGTCCAAATGGAAAATCTGGTATATTTGAAGTAGAAACTATAGAAGAGGATATAACTCAAATTGTATCAATTTGTAGTATAGATGCTATTACAATAAATAATGCTACGTATAATGAGCAGATCACTTATTTACCAGAATTATCTCCAGTACCAACAGATTGTAAAGCAGATTGTGATAATGCTATTCGTGCTGAATTACCAGTGGGAACACAAAATGCAAATATAATAACAAATACTCAAACACAGTCTATTGGAAATGTTATAGTAAATGTACCAGGAATGATTGTACTTGAAAATCCAGAGAATAATAGTATTATTTTTATATCAACTTGCAGAATAGATACAGTAATTTTAGAAGATTAATTAAACACTATATTAGAACTAAGAGTAAAGCTTAGTCAATTTTTTATTTATACAGATAGCAAGATAGATAATTTACTGAAAATTATCTATCTTTTGTGTTATAATCATCTCGAAAAATTACAATTTGTTTAGTTTAATTGTTTACCCTACAATGATAATATATTTAATGTAAATATGCTTTTTTATGTGCCGCGTAATTATTGATTTATCAGCTTTTTCTAAAAAGTCCTATAAGAACACCCCAACTATTGACATTTACCGAAGGATTAATATATCCTTCCCTGAAGTAGCTTTACTGAATTATAGCAATTCTCAAATCTCCACCATCGGTGAGATGATACATCTTTGAAGGAAACCTCTTGGTAAAATTATCAAGATAACTGATAAAACTATCAACGTTACCCTTAAAAATAATAGTATTCAAAAAGTTATCCCATCCATCGAATGCACACCATACTGTGAGTGAATTGTTTTTGAGATATTGCTTCAGTTTTTCCCATGCTGCTTCTTCTTCAGGCATGAGTGCACAATACGTGTACTCTTCTAACTTGCTTACTCTTCTTCCTTCAAAGAAAAAGTAGGGATTTTTTCCCGCTTAAACATGTTAGATTCTCCTTTCAGCATTTTTAAATATAATTATTATACAGCTTTATGTTAAAAATGTTAAATTTAGCAGGATACTTTCATGAACACATCTATTAATTGGCCTATACTTTAATGATATTAATGGTTATGAGGATTTAATTCCTTTGAAATTTGTAAAGATTTTTTCCAATTCTTCTTCTGTATTTAGTGCTATTATATTTCGTATCTTCTTTAAACTTTTTCCATATGTCTCTTGTACTTAAATTAATATCCCTAATGCAAACTTTTTTATTATCTATAAATTAAATAATGTTTTCTTGTTTACTGTCAGATTACTATCACACTTAAACGTAAAGTCAAGTTGCCAATGTAATTTGTTTTCTACATATTGTTCTAATCCTGTATCTATACTCTTCTTTACTGTTCCTATGATTATTAATCCTTCCCAGTTCTCTTTGACCAGATACAATCTATCTAAAAACCTCTATACATTAATTTTGGTTACAGATTTGACTAAATAATTTGTATTGTCACTCAACAATCTAACATAATAAACAGAAATGATAAATTGAAAAGTTGCATAACATAGTTAAGAAACAATAGAAAATTTCACAAAATAGAAAGGAAAGTAGAAAGTTATAAGAATTTTTGCCAGTGGTTAAAATGACAAAAAGACAGCTACTTGACAATTCTTTCGGGTATGATAAGATAGAAAAAACAAAGAGAGGGAGTTTTGCAAATGGAAAAACAAAAGAAAACAAAGATTAAAAAGGTACTAAAAATAGTTTTACTGCTTTTACTTGTTTTATTTATTTTATTTCTTGTTATCACAGTTCGAAAAATGGTAATTTATCATAAGGTAGCAAAACAGATAGAACAATATGAAAAAGATATTACAAATTATCAAGTAAAACTCTATCTTTATCAAGGAGATAGGATACAAACAGTCGATTATTTGAAAAGAGATAGAATTGTCTTATCTAATATGAAAATGGAAGACGGAAGAGAAGCGGTTTTTTATAAAAATATACAAAATAAGGAAGGTATTTTAAGAATAAATCGTGAAGATGAAAAAGTAGTACTTGTGATGTCAGAAGATAAAATGCTTGTGCCAAGTGTTGGTTTTGGAAGTTTTGTAGGAAGTAATATTTGGACCAACTTTATTCGTGCGATTACAACAAAAAGTATTACAATAGAAGAATGTAATGGTAAAGAGTGCTATTTATTTGATTTATATAATGGTTCTAGAATATGGATGGACAAAGATACTGCTTTAAGAGTAAGAGAAATTAATGGACCAGTTATGATGCAAAGTGCACAAAGTAATATATCAGGTGTATTAGATGCAGAATATCAATTTTATACTGTAACAGAAGAAATGGTACAAAAACCAGATTTGACAGGATATGAAATAGAACAGATGCAATAAAAGAAAAAGAGGGGTTTTATAAAAAATAAAAACCTCTTTTTCTTTACAATCGATGAAAACTAAGATAAAATAAACAAAAAAGGGAGGAAACGTTGTGAGAAAAATAGGAAATGTAATGTGGGGAATTGTTTTAATTATTATTGGTATTATATGGGGGTTAAATGCAACAGGAATAACCAATATTAATTTGTTTTTTCATGGTTGGTGGACGCTATTTATTATTATTCCTTGTTTTATTGGGTTATTTCGTAATGAAAGTAAAACAGGAAATATAATTGGACTTGTCATTGGAGTAATTTTACTTCTTTGTGCTCAAAATATTTTATCCTTTGATTTAATGCTAAAATTAGCTTTGCCAATTATTCTAGTGATTCTTGGGTTAAGCATGATTTTTGGAAATGCAATTCATAAAGCAATGAACCAAAAGATAAAAGAATTAAATAAAAGCGGACTAGAAGGATATGCAGCAACATTCGGAGAGCAAAAAGTAAATTTAATGAATGAAGAATTTAAAGGAGCAAATTTAGATGCTGTTTTTGGTGGTGTTGAATTAGACCTTAGGAATGCTAAAATTTCTTCTGACCAAGTGATTAATGCAAGTGCTATTTTTGGAGGAATTGACATTTTTGTTCCTAATGGAGTCGTAGTAAAAGTAAAGTCCACTCCGATTTTTGGAGGAGTATCCAACAAAGCAAATATCGTAAAAGAAGAAAATATGCCAATTATTTATGTTAATGCATTTTGCTTGTTTGGAGGTGTTGATATTAAATGAGTTCAGGACAAAAAGTAATTAAGTATATTGCCATTGCTTTTGCTATTTTTCTAATTGTAAATATTGTTTCTGGTATTCTTTTTGGAATTCGCATTTTCTTTGGTGTGTTTACAGGAACTTCTGTTTATGGAGAACAAACGAGTACATCTGAACAAGGAACAGAAGAAATAACAGATTTGGATTTTATTAACAAGATAGAAATAAAAGCAGGAATTTCGAAATTAAAAATAGAAGAAGGAGAAAAATTTACAGTTAGCATAAAAAAAGGAGATACTGCGGTAAATGTTAAAACAGAAAATCATACATTAAGAATTGAAAGTAAAGGAGTAACAAAATGGTTTGGCACGACTCCTTCCGAAATTACGATTCGCATTCCAAAGCAAAGAGAATTTGAGAAGGTAGAAATAGAAACTGGAGTAGGAGAAGCCAAAATTGAATCACTTTGCACAAAAACGCTAACAATGGAAATGGGAGTAGGAAAAGTTTCTCTTTCAAAAGTACAAGCATCTGAAAAAGCAAAAATACAAGGGGGAGTAGGAGTAACGACGATACAACAAGCAATGCTAAACAATTTACAATTAAAAGGCGGAGTAGGAGATTTTGACCTTTCAGCAGAATTAACAGGACAGGCAGACATAGAAGGAGGAGTAGGCAACTTAAAAATAACGTTATTAGGAAAAAAAGAAGACTATCTAGTAAAGAGCAAAACAGGATTGGGAACGATTCGTGTTAATGGACAAAAACAAGAAGATAGAGCCAAAATAGGACAAGGTGATAGATTGATTATGGTGACAGGTGGAATCGGAAATATTACCATTCAAACAATGGATTTTTAAGAAACATAAACGGACTATGAAAAGAGCAAGGAAAGGAAGAAACAATGGAGTTTGATATACGAATTTATTTTTTATTATTTCTAATTTATTCTGTGATAGGATGGATAATGGAAGTTACGCTATCTTTTATCGAGAATCATAAATTTATCAATAGAGGATTTTTAATAGGACCGTATTGTCCTATCTATGGTACTGGTGCAATTATTATTACGTTGTTATTAAATCGTTATGTAGATGATTGGATTGTGTTATTTATTATGTCTATTTTAATTTGTGGAGTATTAGAGTATATAACGAGCTATCTTATGGAAAAAATATTTAAAGCAAGATGGTGGGATTATAGTAATATGAAGTTTAATATTAATGGAAGAATTTGTTTAGAGACAATTATTCCTTTTGGATTATTAGGACTTCTTATCATGTATATTACCAATCCATTTTTCTTTTCTCTTTTGCAACAAATTCCAAATGTTTGGTTAACCGTTCTTTCTATTTTCTTTGCTATTGTATTTATTATTGATAATATCATTTCTTTTAATGTAATTGCAAATGTAAGAATTGCTACCAAAAAAATAAGTAAAGAAAATATTAAAGATAATACAGAAGAAATTACACAAAAAGTAAAAGAAATTTTACTAAGCAAATCAAAATTACATAAAAGACTTTTAAATGCTTTTCCAAAAATTGAATCTTTAAAGAGTAAAATTAAAGAAAAAGCTAAAAATACAATTAATAAAGCAAAGAACAAAGAAGAGGAGAAACCAAAAGAAAATGAATAGCTATTTATTTACTTCTGAAAGTGTAACAGAAGGACACCCAGATAAATTGTGTGATACCATATCAGACCAGATTTTAGATGCTTATTTAGAACAAGATGAAACAGCAAGAGTGGCAGTAGAAACATTTGCTTCAAAAGATTTAATTGTTGTAGCAGGACAAGTGACAAGTAATGTGGTAGTAGATATTGAAAAACTAGTAAGAAAAACCATAAAACAGATTGGGTATGATAATGCACAAACAGGAATTAACTATAGAACTTGCAAAGTTATAATAAATCTTACCAAACAAAGTAAAGGGATTGCTATGGGAGTGGATTTAGGAGGAGCAGGCGACCAAGGAATCATGTTTGGATTTGCCTGTGATGAAACAAAAGAATATATGCCTCTTTCTATTATGTTAGCTCACAAATTAGCAAAACGATTAACACAGGTAAGAAAGGAAAAGGTTTTACCTTTCTTAAGACCAGATGGAAAAACACAAGTTACAATAGAATATGAAAATCAAAAACCAAAAAGAATTGAGTCAATTTTAATTTCTAGTCAGCATAGTGAAGAAGTTACAAAAAAAGAACTAACAGAAGTCTTAACCAAAGAGGTAATTAAGCAAGTAATAGATGGTCATTGGATAGATGAAAATACAAAAATTTTGATTAACCCAACAGGAGAATTTTTAGTAGGAGGACCGTTAGCAGATACAGGACTAACTGGTAGAAAGATTATGGTAGATACTTATGGCGGATATAGTAGGCATGGCGGAGGAGCATTTTCTGGCAAAGATGCTACAAAAGTAGACCGCTCAGCTAGTTATTTTTTACGTTATGTTGCAAAAAATATTGTAGCAAATGGGTATGCCAAAAAATGTGAATTGCAAATTGCTTATGCCATTGGACAAAAGCAACCTTTATCCCTTTTCTTAAATACATTTGATACGAATTGTATTCCAGAAGAAGAAATTTTAGAAAAAATAAAAAATAAATTTGATTTTACGCCAGAGGGAATGATAACAACTCTTAATTTAAGAAAACCCATTTATACACAAACTACGAATTATGGTCATTTTGGAAAACTAGATAGTACTTGGGAACAAATTATAGAGTTATAATTTGCTTTTAGAATAGAAATAGAAAAAGGAGTTAGTAAGATGGACCAATACATTACAATTACCTTAGAAAATATAGATAGTCAGCATATCTGTTGTGCTATTTCAGATAAGAAACATCAAGAAGGAGTCATAAAAAAGAAAGAATGGCTAAAGGAAAGAATCCAAGAAGGACATGTATTTCGAAAACTAAATGTACAAGGAAAAGTGTTTATAGAATATGCACCACTTGAAAAAGCATGGGTTCCAATTAGTGGAAAAGACTATTTATATATTTATTGTTTATGGGTAGCAGGCTCCTTTAAGGCAAATGGTTATGGCAAGAAATTATTAGAAGATGCGATAGCAGATGCTAAAAAGAAAGGGAAAAATGGGTTATGTACCATTTCTTCTAAAAAGAAGAAACCGTTTATTTCGGAAAAAGCTTTTTTTCTAAAACACGGGTTTAAAGTAGTAGATACTATTGGAGATTATGAGCTATTAGCTATATCTTTTCAAGGGGAGCTTCCTAAATTTAACGATTCTGCTAAATTGATGCAAATCCAACAAACAGAATTAACCATTTATTACACTCCTCAGTGTCCTTTTACATTAAACGGAGTAAAAGAAGTAAAAGAGTTTGCAGAAGAAAAACAAGTGCCTATTCATTTTGTGCAAATCGATACATTAGAAAAGGCAAAACAAGTACCGTGCATACTTAACAATTGGGCTGTCTTCAAAGATGGGAAATTTGTTTCTAATACATTATTAAATAAAAATAGTGTTGCAAAGCTATATGATGAAACAAATGTGGCTAACTAAATAACAAACAAAGTAAAAAGAGATAAGAAATAAAAGTTATCTCTTTTTTGATGAAAATATATTGACAAACGATAAATCGTGTAATATAAAGAGAAGAAAAAGGAGGAGACAAATGAAAAAAATAATTCATATTGGTTCACTTATTCTAGCATGGACAATTGTTTTGATTGGTTTTTCTCTAGACATTCTTCCTATGACTAGTATGAGCGGACAAGGAAAAATACTATTTTATGGACTTCCTATGATAATACTATTTGCCGATATGGTATATCAGATAAAAAAAGCACAAACAAAACAGCGAAAAGAAAGTATAAAAAAGAAAATGTTATGGATGATATTTGGTATTTATCTACTTGCTATTATTACTTTATTATTCTTCCAAAATGAATATCGCTATATAGGAAGATGGAGCAATCTAAATCCGCTATTTTCAAAGGAAAATTTAGAAGTTTCGGTAAATTTCATTCCCTTTAAAACTATTTTGGACTTTATTCAAAGATGGTTACAAGGAATGCTAAATAGTAAAGCGGTATTGATTAATATTATAGGAAATTTAATTGCTTTTGCTCCTTTTGGTTTTTTTGTTCCTTTGTTATTACAAAATAAAATAAAAAATATAAAAAGTTTTATTCTTTTTATGATTGGAATTGTTTTTTTAGCAGAAGCGTTACAATTTTTCTTAAGAGTAGGGCAGGCAGATATTGATGATGTAATTTTAAATGTAATAGGAGCAGTAATCGTATATAGTATGATGAAAACAAAGAAAGTAACTCATCTTATTAGCAAGTTATTGGGCTAAAAAAGATGAAAGAGGGATAAAAATAGATGATACACCAAATAAAACAAGAAAGAATGAAGCAAAAGATACAAGATAAAGACAAATTAAAATTAGTAGGAAAAGTCATATTATCAATCATGGTTTTTTTCTTACTTAGTATGATTGGGTTCTATATTTTTTTAATAAGTGTTTTTTCAAAAATGGTAGAAGTGGATTTTAGTACTCTTTTACCAGAAGAAGAGCAAATTTTGACAGACTATATGCAATTGAGTTATGTACCAAACAGTTTGGTAATCGATAAGGGAGAGTATCCTGCTATTTCAGGAGGAGGAGGCGACCCTTTATATAATCTTTATTTTTCCATTGATAATAAAGATTATGAAGAATTCTTAAAGAGAAATGACGGGATTCAAAAACCTATAAATGGGCAAATAACGATTCAAGAAAGAGAAAGTAAAGAAAAGAAGAGAAAATCTTTTTGTTGTACTTTATCCTCTGATATGGCAAATGACTATTCTAAAGTTAGCAAATTGTTTCAAAAGTATAAAAAAGATTAAGAAGAGATAAAACAATATCTGCTTAGCTAGTATTTGATTTTTTCCTTTCCTTTTTTCTTACTAATTTCTTAATTTTCTTGACAAAACAGAAAAAACATAATAAAAAGGAAGAAAGAGGAGAACAAAATATGGAAATAAAAAGCATTCAAGAAAATTTAAAACAGTTAGCAGATAAAGAGTA
The DNA here is from genome assembly GCA_048393175.1 of Candidatus Merdicola sp. GTDB lineage: Bacteria > Bacillota > Clostridia > TANB77 > CAG-508 > Merdicola. The sequence continues at coordinate 2,433 of DBFJJM010000121.1, read as the reverse complement.
TCAAAAATTTCATCAGTCATTATGTCCGACTCGTTATCCTATATTAGGTGTGCGTATACCGGTATTACGTCATTTTGCAAAACAATTAAGTAAACAAATTGATTTTAAGACATATTGGAAAGAAAAAGAAGAAACCTATTATGAAGAAATCATGTTAGAAGGAATGCTACTTACTTTTGTAAAACTAGAATTAAAAGAAAAATTACAATACATACGAGAGTTGGTAGTAAAAATAGACAATTGGGCTATATGTGATACCTTTTGTAGCGGATTAAAGCAAGATGTAAGAAAACAAAAGGAAGAATTTTGGAATTTTTTAATGGAATATACTACTTGTCAAAATGAATTTGAACTTCGCTTTTTATTGGTTTGTCTAATGGATTACTATTTAGAAAAAGAAAGATTAGAAAAGGTATTTACCATTATCGAAGAAATCAAAAAAGAAGATTATTATGTAAAAATGGCAATTGCTTGGCTTCTTTCTTTTGCTTATATTCCTTTTCCAAAAGAAACACAAACATATTTAGAAAGATGCAGTTTAGATGATTTTACCTATAACAAAAGTATTCAGAAAATGATAGAATCCAATCGCATTTCAAAACAAGAAAAACTACAGTTACAAAACAAGAAAAGAAAAATAAATAGGAGAAAAACAAAGAAGAAGTAAAGGAGAGAATGATGAGGTGTCCTAATTGTGGAAGTGAAAATACTTCTAGTATTGTAAATACGAAAACCCATACAAAGGGATTTGATGGAAGTGATGCTTGTTGTGGGTATCTATTATTTGGCTGGCCAGGTGTATTATGTGGTCTTTGTAATACAGGAGATACAACAACGCAAACCAACACGACTAATATTTGTAATGATTGTGGGAAACGATTTTAATGAAAATAAGTACGAAAAGAAAAATATGGGCTTTTTGGATGAGACAAGGCAATCGTTATGGATGCCACCAAAGGGAAGATAGAAGTTTTTCGATAAAAGGATGGCAATTTCCTGTTTGTAGCCGTTGTGCAGGTATCTTATTAGGGCAAATACTAGCAGTAGTCTTGTTTTTATTTCGAATTACGATACCTCTTTACATTGACTTTTTATTTCTTTTTATGATGTTTTTGGATTGGTATATACAATATAAAATGATACGAGAGTCGACCAATACAAGAAGAATCATTACAGGAACTTTAGCTGGAATAGCACAAGTTAGTATCTTATCTAAAATTGTACTTTTTCTTTTTTCATTCTGTTAGATAAAAAGGAAAGAAGGATGTCATATGAAGTATTATACTACTTATAAGACAAGTATTGGAATCATTACGCTAGTAGAGCAACAAAATAATATAATAGGGGTTTTGTTTGGACAAGTAAAACCACAAGATGCAGTTATGCAAGAAACGGAGCTTCTTAAAAAGACCTATACTCAAATACGAGAATATTTAGAAGGAAACAGAACGGAATTTACGATTCCAATTGCTATGGAAGGAACTTGTTTTCAAAGGCAGGTTTGGAAAGCTTTACAAACGATATCTTATGGAGAAACTAAAACCTATCAGCAAATTGCAGAACAGATTGGAAAACCAAAAGCCTGTAGAGCAGTAGGAATGGCTAATCATGTAAATCCAATTAGTATTATCGTACCTTGTCACCGTGTGATTGGAAAAAATGGAAAATTGGTTGGCTATGGAGGAGGACTAGAAATAAAAAAACAATTATTAGACTTAGAAGCAAATAGGAAGGATAAATCGATAGAATGACTAGAAAATAAAGAATTTCATGAACTAAAAAGAGAGAAAAATAAGAAAATAGTGAATCATAAGAAGTAGGATGCTTTGACATATGAAAAAAAGATAAAATGGTAAATTTAATCCTTTCAAAATAGTTCGTACTTTAGTTTGAACTTTTTTCTTACTTGCTATATTTTTCCTATTATGGTAAAATTCATTCTAACAGGAAAGGGGAGTAGGTCATATGAGCGAAAACAAAACATTTTATATTACAACACCGATTTATTATCCAAGTGGAAAATTCCATATAGGAACAGCTTATACAACAGTATTAGCAGATGCAATAAAAAAATATAAAAAACTAAGAGGATATGACACTTATTTTTTAACTGGATTAGATGAACATGGACAAAAGATTCAAGAAGTTGCGATAAAAAGAGGAAAAACACCGCAAGAACATGTAGATGATATGGCAGATGAAGCAAAAAAACTTTGGGAAAAAATGAAAATTGACTATGATGATTTTATTCGAACAACAGAAACTAGACATATACAAGTAGTAGAAAAAATATTTGAAAAATTTCTAAAAAATGGGGATATTTATAAAGGACAATATGAAGGGTGGTACTGTATTCCTTGTGAGACATATTTTACTCCAACACAATTAGTAGAAGGAAAATGTCCTGATTGTGGAAGAGAAGTTACAAAAATG
>DBFJJM010000120.1:0-11575 GCA_048393175.1 Candidatus Merdicola sp. | reverse complement strand
CCTATCTTTTTTTTCTTTTTCAAGTGCTTGATTAATCCATTCGGCTTTTTTTATCATAATTTTGTCAAGTTCTTTTTTTGTTACGAAATAAGGAGCGGTTACTAATACTTTACCTTCTCGGATGCGAATAGAGATATTTTTCACTCTTTTTTTTACTAACTGATAGGAACTTATCTGAGTCTTTCTTTCTACCACCTGAATCGTTCTTCTCCTCCTATTTCTTCTAAATAATATCTGGTGTCTCTTCCTTTTGCGAAAGAAATACTTTGCGAAAATTGTTTTTCTGTTAATGGTTCAAAAAATTGAAGTTTTTCTAATTTTTCCTTTTCTTTTTGAAGGACATGATAGGATGCATTTTGATAAATCTTTTGTTTTAATAATATACCCATTTTTTCTAGCACCCTTTTAATTGTATCTGGTTCAATTAATAAATCTAGCAAATAAAAGTCCCCTTTTTTTCTTGGTGCTAAAACACTAAATTGAACTTGGTATTTCATTTTATGACTGCTAATAGTTACATTTGCTTTATCTATCTTTTCTTTCTCTCTATTAATGATAAGGCTTACCTGATTATTAAGAAAAGTAGCTTTATAACGATACTTTTTACAGCTTTTTTGAATCTCGATTCCGTATCGATTACTAATTGTTTTCAATATTTTTTCTTCGTACCATTATCCTTCTTGCACAATTGTTTTTATGGTATATACAAAACTATCAGGAGTCAAATCGTGTTTTATTTCCCATGTATATTCTACCTTAGTATCCCTTACTTGCTCTTCATAAAAAATTTTTTCATTTTCTATTGTATAATGAGATAAAAGGTATTGTTTAACCAATTGGTATTCTATTTCTTGTTTTTCATACCTATCTTCTACATGTTGGATAAAACAATCTAGTCTGGTATGGTATCTTATTTTATTACTAACCCCTAATACTTCTAGTATGTTTCCTATTACTTGGTCTAGTGATACTTTGGGTGTTCCTATTTTATTTTCTCTTAGATTCATTTTTCTCTCCCTAACTAGATTTGGTCTTTATTTATAATAGCTTACCATATTTTTGCATGGATTACTATCTTTTGTTTCTAATCTTAAAAAATCGTTACCAAAAGTAACGATTTTTTAGTTATTCTATTTGTTTTTCTGGAAGTCCATACGTTCCATTCGTAGGGTCTTTAAAATAGTTTGCTTTTGGTGTAACATACGTACATAAAATAAAACAAAGTAGTAAAAACACAAGAATTCCTATTGATAATACTTTACTTAGGGTTGTCGATTCATCTGGTTTTATTTCAATACGATAAGCTACTTCTTCCCCTAATAGAATAGAGAAAATAAAGAGTAAGATATCAATTATAAAAAAATGCGTACCTGCAATACCTGTATAAGTATAATACACTACTGTAATAAAACTAATAGCGGAAAAAATTCCTATCATTTGTGCTTCAATATAGTTATTTGTTTTCTTGTAAAGAAAGAAAAATCCAATTACTGCTGCTAATAACATCGGATAAAAAGCTAATTTTAAATGTTCCCATACACTTTCGTTTACTGCACTAAAACTTCCTACAAAAGCATTTTGTCCAGACCAATCATAAGTAAAATGCAATAGCGTTCCTACTAGTAAACAAGCAATGATAATAACAAGTTGGATTTTCCTTAACTGTTTTGCTTCCACAAACCTCACCTCGCTATATTGTATTAGCAACTTATGAGGTTTATTCTTTTCCTAATATAAGATTGATACCTTTTTTCCAATTACCCTTTTTCGAAATTCTTCTGCATCTTGTTTCGTACCTACAACCGTTCCATAATGAATCGGAACAACATCATTTGCACCAATACAGTTAGCAAGATTGGCCGCTTCTTTATAATCCATTGTATAGGTTCCCCCTACTGGTAAGAGTGCTACATCACATGTTATATTTTCAATTTCTTTTACTTTATCTGTATCCCCTGCTACAAAATAGGTTATTCCATCTAACAAAATAAGGTAACCTACCCATCCCTTTTCCTTTGGATGAAAACTTTTTGTTTGGTTATACGCATAAGTAGTAGAAAAAGAAATCCCTTCTAACTGATAATGCTCCTCTGGTTTTACCAAAATAATTTTGTCTGTTTTTTGTAATGCATTTACCTCTTGTATACAATCTTTTACAGTAATAATAACCGTATCTTCTTTTATGATTTTCTTGATATCTTGTGGTGAAAAATGGTCATAATGGGAATGCGTACAAAAGATATAATCTGCATCTTGCTTTTCTTCTTTTATTTGATATGGGTCAATGTAGATTATTTTGCTTCCTGTTATTTTAATAGAACTATGACATAATACCTGTAACTTTTCTAGCATATTTTCCTCCTACTTTTTTAATAAGGTTGTTTCCCATTCTTCTTTTCGAAAGCCTACTAAAATAGTATCTTGTCCAATCAGAAGAGGTCTTTTTAGTAACATACCATTTGTCGATAAGAGACGAATCTGTTCTTTTGTACTTAAATTAGGAAGTTTTTCTTTTAAATTTAATTCTTTATATTTCATTCCACTTGTATTAAAAAAACGTCTTAAGGGTAGCCCACTTTTTTCAATCCACTGAGTTAATTCTTCTATTGTAGGACAATCTTGGATAATATGACGGTCTATGTATTCAATTTTATTTTCTTCAAGCCATTTTTTTGCTTTTTGACAAGTAGAACATTTTGGATATTCAATCAATAAATAATTCATCTTTCTCCCTCCTATCTTAGTTTTACTATATCACAACTAGATAAATTTTTCTATCTTCTTACTATTTTTTTAGATACATCATTAAAAGATAGATTAGTATGCTATTTAATCTTAGCCATACAAATTTATTTATATTTTTTCTATTTTCTTCCATTTTTTGTGCTGATATGGTATAATTTAACCATATAGATAAATTTAGAAAGGGGAAATGAATGATGAAAAAGAAATCTATTATGATAATTATTCTTATTATTCTTATTTTAATTGCTTTGGTTTCGTCTTATATCATTTATTCTGGTAACCGTGTAGTTGGCTATATTTACTATCAAGATGGTGAAAGAGGAGAATTAAGAGCAAAAGAAAAGAACAAATTAATCAAACACATCAAGCAAACAAAAGATGCGCAAATTCGAAAAGAGCAAATTGATTTTGCTATTGAGCAAAATATTCTTACACAAGAAGAAGGAAATAAACTATATTAATCTATACAAAAAGCGATAGGAAAATTCCCTATCGCTTTTGCTAGATGTAGAGTTCCAATTCACTTAGTTTAATTTACATTTACTGATAAATCCAACACATAATCCTCATTCCACTTGACGGATACGCCATGTAATGAATCTTATAACTTCCACTAGGACATCCATAAAATGTCATTTTTACTTCCCCACTATTCCGGTCAATATAACGGCTTTCAGAAACCAAATAATTGTCATTCGGGTCTGCTGGTGTGATATACGCAAAAGAGGCACCATCGGCATCTTCCACTTTGAAGGTAAATCTTAAAGTTCCGCTATAATTAGTATACACCGTAAAGTAGGATGAACTGGCCTTAGTAAGCCAAACATTCCCATAATTATTTTCACGGGCTACCTTTGGCATACTGTCTTTAACTTCTGTTTCCTGCATAGCTACTGCAAAACACGTAGTACTTATCCCAAAGGAAATCCAAAGAGCTAAGCACAAAGCAAGAATTCTTTTCATTGACTTTCCTCCTAATGCATGATGAAACTCTACATCTATATACCATTAAACAGAATCTCCATAACAGATAATTCTGCAACAGTAATTTAAGTGTTGCACTTGCTTTTTATATTATACTCTTTATTTCAAAAATATAAAACATTTTTTTACAAAAATGTATAATTTTTACTTGCGTATTATTACTTGCATTCTTTTATCATATTTGTTTTAATAAAGAAGGAATGGTATACACTAATATTTAGAAGGGTGATTGATTTGTCTAGTTTGTTTAATTTATTAAAGAAATATCGAAAAGAATGTATTTTAGGACCTTTTTTAAAGCTTATTGATGCTATCATTGAAGTCTTTCTTCCCTTCTTATTAGCCTATTTTATTGACCATCAGGCTGTTTTAGAAAAGAAAGACTTTGTTTTCGGAGGTCTTATTTTATTTATCTGCATTCTTTTTGGCTTTATTTGTGCTTCTTTTGCTCAATATATGGCCGCTAAAGCTTCACAAGGATATGGAACTTCTCTTCGTAATTTTTTATTTCGTCATATTCTTCATCTTTCCATTGGACAAACAGAAAAGTATGGCTCTTCTGCTTTAGTCAATCGTATTACCAATGATGTAACAAATTTAGAAATAGGGGTAGCAATGTTTATTCGATTAGTTATCCGTGTTCCTTTTATTTGTCTTGGCAGTCTTATTATGTGCTTTTTCTTAAATGCTACTCTTTCTCTTATCTTATTACTAGCTACTTTCTTACTTTCTATTACGATTTATTTGATTGTTCGTTTTTCTACCCCTCTTTTTCAAAAAGCAGGAGAAAAGCTAGATGTTCTTACTTTACGCATAAAGGAAAATTTAACAAATGCTCGTGTGATTCGTAGCTTTTGTGCTCAGGCAAGAGAGGAAACAAAATTTGACTCTAGTAATCATGCAACTTCCTATTATGTACAAAAAGCAAATCGCCTTTCTGGGTTACTCAATCCTATCTCTATTGTTATTTTAGATTTCTCTATTGTAACCATTCTATATTTGGGACAATTTCCAATTTCTACTTCTTCCCTTGCTGTTGGAGAATTAATTGCCATTACCAATTATGTTTCTCAAATTTTAGTAGCAGTTATGGTACTTTCTAATTTAATTACTATTTATACAAGATGTTTTTCTTCTATGAAACGTATTGATGAGATTCTTAGTCTTACCCATCTAGAATCCAAAAATGCAAGGGATAAAATAGAGCAAAATGCCCCAACTTTTGAAGCAAATCAGATTTGTTTTTGTTATCATAAAGAACAAAAACCTTTTTTCTCCTGTTTTGATTTTACTATTTTAAAAGGAGAAACAATTGGACTAATTGGTCTAACCGGCTCTGGCAAATCCACTTTTTTAAATATATTAAATCGTACTTATGAAATCAGTTCTGGAAGCCTTTTCTTTTTTGGCAAAAATATTTTACACTATGATGAATCATTTCTAAAACAGTCCATTCGTTTCATTGAACAAAAGCCTAGTTTTTTAACCAAAACAATTCGCGAAAATATTCAAATGGGACAAAGTAAAGAAGATGTTTCTTTTGCCCTAAAACAAGCACAAGCTATAGAATTTGTAGATAACCTTCCTAATAAAGAAGAAACTCTATTAGAAAATAATGCAAACAACCTATCTGGAGGGCAAAAACAAAGAATTGCTCTTGCAAGAGCTTTTGTCGGTGACCCAAAAGTTTTATTATTAGATGATGTTACTTCTGCTTTAGATGCTTCTACTGAATCGATTGTGTTAAACAACCTTTTTTCCTTTTCGAAACAAAGAAATATGACTGTTTTTCTTGCTTCTCAAAAAGTATCTACTGTACTAAGATGTGACCGTATTTTTGTTTTTCAAGATGGCCAAATAGACAAAATGGGAACACATGAACAATTATTAAAAACTTCTAACTTATATCAAAAAATCTATCATTTACAGCAAGATAAGGAGGCGAAAAAATGAAGATAACTACTATAGGAAATTTCTCTATTTTCTCAAAACAAAAAATGAAATTGATATTGATACTAGTTTTTTCTTTACTTTCATCTGCCACTACTGTACTTGCTCCTTTTGTAGTAGGTTCTATTATTGACCAATTAGCAAATAGCTTTTCTTTTTCTTCTTTTGTTTTCCTAATTAGTCTTTATCTTACTTTGTTTGTCTCTAATACTATTTTAGCTTTTTTAATAGCCAATTTAGTAGCAAAACTTTCTTACCAAGTTCGAAAGAAATTATTTGGAAAACTTTCTTTTCTTCCTTTTTCCTTATTAGACCAAGCTCCCTATGGAGAAGTAATAAATCATTTTTCTGTAGATGTAGATATGATTGTAAATGGTATTACACAAAGTGTTTCTCGTATTACAATAGGAATTAGTACCATTTTACTTGCTACGTATCTAATGTTTACGATGCATGTTACCATGACTATTTTACTTGTTGCTTGTGCTCCTTTTATGTATCTAGCATCTTACTTTATTACCAAACGCACCAAAGAGCTTTTTAAAAAACGTGCTAAATTAGTAGGAATACTAAATAGCCACGCAGAAGAAATTCTAGCTAATCAGAAATTGATAAAAGATTACGCTTATGAAAAACAGGCTTATCAAGAATTCAGAAAATACAATGAACAATTAAATCAAGTAGGACAAAAAGCACAGTTTTACTCTTCACTTACGAATCCTTCTATTCGTTTGATTAGTAATTTATCCTACATTTTAATTGGTATAACTGGTATCTTTTTTGCAAGCAAAGGACAACTTTCTGTTGGTAATATCTCTACTTTTTTATTACTTACTTCTGTTTTTACCCGTCCCTTTAATGAAATTACTTCTGTTTTATCTGAAATTCAAACAAGTCTTGCTTCCTATTCTAGAATTAAGTTATTTTTACAAAAGAAAGAAGAACCAAAACAACTAACAACGTCTTCTCTTTCTAAAATACAGGGAAAAATTGATTTTCAACATGTCAGTTTTTCTTATCAAAAGGAAAAACCTGTTTTAAACGATATTACCTTTTCTCTTCATCCCGGAGAAACCGTTGCAATTGTTGGAAAAACAGGTTCTGGAAAAACAACTCTTGTCAATCTATTAATGCGTTTTTATTCTCCAGAACAAGGAACCATTTTATTAGACGGTAAAAATATACAAAATGTTTCTAAATGTTCTCTTAGGAAACAAATTGGTATGGTATTACAAGATACAAAGCTATTCGTAGGAACGGTAAAAGAAAATATTTCTTACGGAAATCCTGATGCGACAGAAGAAGAAATTATTCAAGCTTCTAAACTTGCTCATGCAGATTCCTTTATTCGTCGTCTTCCACAAGGATATGATACTTACCTATCTCATGAAGGAATGTTATCTAGTGGAGAAGTACAACTTCTTACCATCGCACGTGTGTTTTTAATGCACCCTCCTATTGTTATTTTAGATGAAGCAACAAGCAATGTAGATTTCATTACAGAAGCTAATATTCAAAAAGCCTTTTCTACTTTAATCGATGAGTCTACCTCTATTTTAATTGCACATCGATTATCTACTATTTTACAGGCAGACCGTATCTTCTTTTTAGAAAATGGCCGTATCATAGAAGAAGGAACACATCCAGAATTGATTGCCAAAAAAGGGAGTTATTTTAAGCTTTATCAAAGTCAATTTCAATAAGATAATAAAAATTTTTACATGGCTTAGTAAACTATAGAAATCAAAAGATACTATATCATTTTAAGAAAAACATTATTCCTATAAAAAAAGCCATAACCCTAAAATTGTGGTTATGACTTTTTTAAGTTCTATTTTATTTTACTCTTTTTTCTCATCTTTTTCTTCTTTTGTTGCTTGTTCTAATTTATCGGTTACCAATTTTTGTTCTTCTAAACTAATCCAAGAAAAGTAAGAAGGAATAAACTCTCCATATTGTGTTGCATCTTCTCCCATTTGTGCCATTGCTACATCAATCATACTATCCTTTTTGGGTTGTTTTTTACTTTTGTTCTCTTCCATCTTCCCACCTCACAAACTTTTTGTTAGTATGTGCATGGAATTTAAATTTATGCATTATCATCTCGTAAGACATCGATAATATTTTCTTTTTTTACTTTTTTACTTGCATACATCATAGTAATAATGACTACTAAATAAACTACCACAATAGCAATCGCAATACTAGCCCATGGAATAGTAATTTCAAATGATATCATATTACCAAATGCCTTATTTAGTAAATAACAGCAAACAATTCCAATTGGAAGCCCATATAATAAAGATTTTGTTCCATAGAAAATACATTCTAAATCTAGCATTCTTCTAAATTGTGTATCTGTCATTCCAATTGATTTTAAATTAGCAAATTCTCTTCTTCTTAATGTAATGTTTGTCGAAATGGTATTAAAAATATTAGCAATTCCAATCAGTGAAATAAGAACAATAAATCCATAAAGGAAAATGGAAATAATCAAAAATAGGTTCTTATTTGCTTGATATGCTTCTTTTACATTTTGTCCATAAACAGAAAGTCCTGTGTTCTGTTTCTTAATTTCCTCTACTTTATTTTCTAATGCTTTCATATTATCTGTTTTAGCAGCAAATTGATATTGGAAATAATTTTCCTTTAGTTCTCCTTTTAAACCATCTACTGTTTCTTGAGAAGCAATAAAATAAAGCTGAATATCATTGTTTTCTAAAGCATAAGGAAATTCTTTTGTTATTTTTTTAACGGTATATTCTTTTTGTATATTACCCTTTTCTCCCGTATAATTTAGTTTTACTTTATCTGCCTCTTTATATTTGGTAATATTGGTTTCTACTTGCTGTGTTGCTATCATATTTGTATAATTAATTAGTATTACTTCATCTTTTTCAAGAGAATCTATCCCTATCTTTTTCAAATAGTTTTGTTGTTCTTCTTCATTTAGTGCAATTAATTGTGCAGAAACACGATATTGTTTTTTCTCACTATCATACCAAGACTCATAGACACGATTTTTCGTCAGTACATCTAAAAGTTTTTCTTCTAATTTTTCTTCTGGAATTTCCTGATATCCCATCACTCCATTAAACGCTATATATTTTGTAATTCCTTCTGTATGTTGTACTTCTTTTAAAAGTTCTAATATATTTCCTGAATAAGCTGTGTTTTCCCTATTATAAAAAGAACCCATATAGTCATAATCCACTGTTTTATATACATCACTAAATCCTTTAAACATATATCCAGTAAATCCATTTACAGTAATAAACAAAACAATACTAATAATTAAAGAAAGAACAGTAGTACGGTATCTTTTCTTACTTCTTTTTAGATTTTTAAGAGCTATTTCTCCTTCCATTCCAAATAGTTTTCGAATCCATTTTGGTGTTTTTACCTTTTTGGCTTTTACTTTCACATCGTCTGTTTGACGAATGGCGTCAATTGGCGTGATTTTACTTGCTTTTTTGGCCGGAATATAGGCAGAAATATAAATTGTAATAGCCGTTAGGAAAATAGAAACCAAAATAGATTCCCAAGATACCATTAATCGAATAAAAAAGTTGGTATCTGTCATGTTATTCATTCCTACTAATAAATGATTAACTACATTTAACGTTACCCAAATTCCACCAATACCAGATATAATACCAAGCGGAATTCCAATTAAAGCAAGTACTGTTGCCTCATGAAGAACAGATTTTTTTAATTGCTTTTTAGTTGCTCCAATAGAAGATAACATACCAAATTGTTTTTTTCTTTCTGATACAGAAATGGCAAAAGAATTATAAATAACTAAAACAGAGCCTACAGCAATTACAATAATTAAAATTCCACATACAGAATAAATCATTTCATCAAATCCTAATGAACGATTTACTCCCATATAGGCTAACACATTCGTGTTATAGTTTACATCCGGAACCTTTTTTATTTCGTTTTCTTCTCCACTTGAAACTTCTTTATATAAATTTAAATTAGAGGCAATTTCTTCTGTATCTTGATAAATATTTTTTACTTTCTTGGTAACAGCCCCCATTTGTACTGTACTATCTGGCGTTAAGGTGTTTCGGTTTAATAACGTAATTCCTCCAACAACACTAGAACCCGACTTTTCAAAACTTGGCCTTGCCATAATTCCGCAAATAGTATATTGTTTTGTTTTTTGTTTGATAAAACTTTCTTGTTCTTGATAGGGATTTTGGTCATTTAAAATTTCTCCTTCTAACCTTCTTTCTCCTATAGCAAGAGTAATAGTATCTCCTAGCTTTGGCTCTTCTTGTTTTCCATCAAAAAAAGTTTTACTTAGTACTATCTCTTGGTCATTTTGTGGCATTCTTCCTTCTTCTAATTTCAATCCCATATTGTTTAAAGATGTTTCATCATATGCTTTAATTCGTAAAAATGGCTCATCTGAAAAATGATTTTGAGCAATTCCTTCATCCATTACCATCATCGTTTGGGTAAATTTTTCATTTTGCTCAATATAGGGAGCATCACTATATTTTACTTTATTAAACATTACTTCCCAACTACCCGAAACTTGTTTTTCGGTATCAATCATAAAGCCTTGAAAGCTAACAGCTAAAGTCGAAACAGCTGTAATCATTGCTCCAGATAGTATAATTCCAATAATGGTAACAATGGTTCGCTTTTTATTTTTCTTTAAATAATTGTTTGTTAACTTATTTAATATGTTCATTTTTTCCTCCCCCATTATTTTATTTTCTCATCTTTTGAAATTTTTCCATCTTCTATGGTGATAATTCTATCTGCTTCTAAGGCAATATTTTGGTCGTGTGTAATCATAATTAAAGTTTGGTTATATTTTTTATTTGAAAATTTCAATAATTCTAATATTTCTTTTGAATTCTTGCTATCTAAATTTCCAGTTGGCTCATCTGCTAAAATAATAGCTGGCTGATTAATTAAACTTCTTCCAATGGATACTCTTTGTTGTTGCCCACCTGATAATTGATTGGGAAGATGAGAAATTCTTTGTTTTAATCCTAATGTCTCTACAATTTCATCTAATTTTTGACGGTCGATATCTTTTCCATCTAGCAAAACAGGAAGAGAAATATTTTCTTCTACATTTAAAATAGGAATTAAATTATAGAACTGATAAATAAGTCCTACTTGCCTTCTTCTAAAAATTGCTAAATTGTTATTGTTTAAAGAATAAATATCGGTTCCATCAATATATACTTTTCCTGAAGTTGGTCTATCTACTCCTCCTAACATATGTAACATAGTAGATTTACCAGAACCAGACGGTCCAATAATGGCTACAAATTCTCCTTTTTCAATCGAAAAAGAAACATTATCTAATGCTGTTACTTGGGTTTCTCCTTTTCCATATACTTTACTTAAATTTTCCACTTTTAAGATTTCCATTTTCGTTCCTCCCTTTTCATATTGTGTTTAGTATAAAAAAAGAAAGTGACAAATAAGTGACTTTTTTGGTTACTTATTTGTCATTTTCTGCTACTTAAATTATTAATTACTTTTTTGCTTGAGTTTTGCTAAGAAATAGTTTTAGTCTTACACTCCTCGCCATTTAGTACAAATCATATGAAACATTCCTATCGAAATTCCTGCTTTACGGGCTATTTCTTCACTCTTCCATATCGAATTTTCTGCCTTTATTTTCCTAATTTTTTTTACTATTTCTCGTTCCGTTTGTTCTATTCTTCTTTTTTTTTAGAATCTGCCCCTTGTCTCTGTTCCTTGAAAGCATTGTAGGAGAATGATAGCAGACAATGTTAAGTTTACGTGACAAATTTCAAATTAAAATTGGTAGAAAATTTACCTGTTCTTTAGTAAAATAAATTTAAGAAATTTGCAGGTAAAAACACTTGTAAAAAGAATATAAAATAAAAGGAGATAA
>DBFJJM010000119.1:0-7117 GCA_048393175.1 Candidatus Merdicola sp. | reverse complement strand
AAAGTGGAAAATCATTTCGAAAAAAAAGTAAATTATTCTCTTTTGAATGAGGAAGGAAAAAAGATATTTATAGAGGCATTTGAAGAAAGAATAAATCAAACTTTTATGCATTCTAAATTAAACAGAAAGATAACTTATAAACAAGCGATAAGATTAGATGGATATAAATTGATTAAATATATCATGGAAAGGAAGATTTTTGTGCCATTTAATTTTGAAAAAAAGGAATAAAGAATATGAAAAAACAAATAAATTATAATTATGTATTTTTATTTTATGATGTAGGACAAAAACGAGTTAATAAAGTGTTCAAAAAGTGTAAGAAGTATTTAAACCATTGGCAAAAATCCGTTTTCAGAGGACCCTTAACAAACTCACAAATATTAGAATTAGAATCAGAGTTAAAACAGATTATTAATCAAGAAAAGGATTTTATTTCTATTATAAAAATAATGGATTTTAAAATGATAGGAGAAAGCACTATAGGAGTAGTACAAAGAAATACAGAAGATATTTTTCTATGATTTTTCCAGGGTGAAGCTGAAAAGCCTTAAAAAATAAGGATTCTTATTTTGAGGTAATCGCTGGAAAAAATTCTAACAAAGTATTGAAATAACTATGAGAAGAAGATATAATGGTTTTTAAGAATGTTGTTATATCAATGGTTTAACTTTAACATAAGATGTATTTAAATAATTTTATACTCGTAGTTTTATTATCTAAAATTTTGCGTTTAACTTTAACATAAGATGTATTTAAATATATATCGTTGGCGGTTTTTCTTGACACTTTAAAAAGGTTTAACTTTAACATAAGATGTATTTAAATTTTGCAAAAAGAAAAATTAAGTAATTATCCCCTAGCCAGTTTAACTTTAACATAAGATGTATATTGTATATCTTTCATTTGATAGAGACAGGAATATATGAAAAAGAAAATTTTTGATATATTATGTAAAAAAGGGGAATAGATATGGAATTAAAAGAAACAGTTAGTAAAATATCAAAAAAAGTAGAAGATGTTGCAACAGATATATATAACACAGTAGAAGATAAATCAGGTAAGTTAATATATCATTCATATATAGAATAAGAAGAAGTAAATAATAGTTTTTTAAAACAGGTAAAAAGAATTGAAAAGCTGTTAAAGCAAATAGAGGATAATGAAAAGAAAATATTACTTCAAAAAGAATTAAGAAAATGTGAAAAATGTGGAAATATTTGTGAATCGAAATCTAAATTTTGCCCGAAATGTAGGGAAAAGATTTAAAAATAATGACGAATAAATTCGAATAATAGGTTGTGAAAAAAACACTAATTTGATATAATCAAATTAGTGTTTTAATATACATAGTAATGGAGGGTATCATATGGAAAAAAAGAACTGTGCAGAATGTAAAGTAGCACAACAAACAGACCAAATTTTAAAACAATATACAAAAGATAAGTCTAATTTAATTCAAGTTTTAAATGAGATTCAAGAAAAATTTGGATATATTCCAAAGGCATCTCAAATAGAAATTTCAAACTATCTATCAATTCCTATGGCCGAAATTTATGGCGTCATTACATTTTATTCTCGATTTACCCTAGAACCGAAAGGAAAATATAATATTTCAGTATGCTTAGGAACAGCTTGTTTTGTTAAGGGGTCTCAAGCTTTATTAGACAGATTAAAGGAAAGATTGCAGATTGAAGAAGGACAAACTACTCCAGATGGAAAGTTTTCAATTGATGCTACGAGATGCGTAGGAGCATGCGGATTAGCACCTGTTTTTACCATTAATGAAGAGGTATATGGAAGAGCAACAGTTAAAAAATTAGACGAAGTATTAGATGAATATATGAAAAAATAAACAGTGGTTGCAAGGAGGAAAATTATGAAAAAAACGATTGAAGAGATACAGCGAATTCGAAGACAAAAAAGAGAAGAATTAGATTTACGAGTTAATACCAAAGCAGATACAAGAGAAAAACATATTTTAGTATGTAGAGGGACGGGTTGTACTTCTTCTAAATCTCCAGAAATTATGGAGCGATTTAAAGAGATTTTAAAGGAAAGAGAAATTGAAAATGTAAGGGTAATTCAAACGGGGTGTTTTGGTCTTTGTGCAAAAGGACCAATTGTCATTATTCGCCCAGAAGATACTTTTTATGCTATGGTAACTCCACAAGACTGTGAAGAAATTATTCAGACTCATATTGTAGAGGGAAAATTAGTAGAAAGATTACTATGTAGAGATATTGACAGTACGATTGTAAAAAGTTTAGATGAACTTAATTTCTATAAAAAACAAAAAAGAATTGCCCTAAAAAATTGTGGTATTATTGACCCAGAGGAGATTGATGAATATATTGCTTTTGATGGTTATAAAGCATTAGCAAAAGTATTAACCTCTATGACTCAAGATGAAGTAATTGAAGAAATTAGTAATTCTGGGCTAAGAGGACGTGGAGGAGCAGGATTTCCAACAGGAAAGAAATGGTCTTTTACTAAAACGGCACAAAGTAATCAAAAATATGTTGTATGTAATGCAGATGAGGGAGACCCAGGAGCTTTTATGGATAGAAGTATTTTAGAAGGAGACCCTCACAGTGTATTAGAAGCAATGGCAATTGCAGGATATAGTATTGGAGCAGATAAGGGATATATTTATGTAAGAGCAGAATACCCAATTGCAGTAAAAAGATTACAAATTGCGATTGACCAAGCAAGAGAATATGGATTATTAGGAAAACATATTTTTAATACCGATTTTGACTTTGATATAGAAATTCGTTTAGGAGCAGGAGCTTTTGTTTGTGGAGAGGAAACTGCTTTATTAGAATCAATTGAAGGAAAACGAGGACAGCCAAGAGTAAAGCCTCCTTTTCCAGCAAATTGTGGATTATGGGGAAAACCAACATTAATTAATAACGTAGAAACTTATGCTAATATTACACGTATTTTATTAAAAGGAGCTAAATGGTATTCTAATATTGGAACAGAGAAATCAAAAGGAACAAAAGTATTTGCTCTTGGAGGGAATGTGAATAATATTGGATTAGTAGAAGTTCCGATGGGAACCACATTAAGAGAAATTGTATTTGACATAGGAGGAGGCATACCAAATCATCGTGAATTTAAAGCAGCACAAACAGGGGGTCCTTCTGGTGGTTGTATTCCAAAAGAGCATTTAGATACACCAATTGATTATGAATCATTAGCAAGTATTGGCTCTATGATGGGGTCTGGTGGATTAATTGTAATGGATGAATCAAAGTGTATGGTAAATATTGCTAAATTCTATTTGGACTTTACAGTAAGTGAAAGTTGTGGAAAATGTACCCCTTGCCGAATTGGAACAAAGAGAATGTTAGAAATATTAGATAAAATTTGTGAAGGAAAAGGAGAAGAAGAGGATTTATTTAAACTAGAAAAATTAGCCTTAAATATTAAAAAGTCTGCTATTTGTGGATTAGGGCAAACAGCTCCCAATCCAGTATTAAGTACTTTGAAATATTTCCGAGAAGAATATATTGAACATATTAAATACAAAAAGTGTAGAGCAGGACAATGTAAAGCATTAGCCAATATCGAAATTGATATAGACAAATGTAAAGGATGTGGTATTTGTAAAAGAAATTGTCCCGTAAATGCCATTATAGGAGAGCCAAGACAAGTACATAGAATTGACCCAGATATTTGTATTAAATGTGGAACGTGTGTAGACAAATGTCCTTTTAAAGCAATTAAAAAATAGAAAAATAAACCCCATTAGAGGAGGAAAAGAAATGTCAGAAAAGAAATTAGTGAATTTAACCATTGATGGAATACCAGTAGAAGTACCAGAAGGTACTACCATTTTAGCAGCAGCAAAAAAAGCACGTATTGATATTCCTACTTTATGTTTTTTAAAAGAAATAAATGAGGTAGGAGATTGTAGAATGTGTATTGTAGAAGTAGAAGGAAGAAAAGGCTTTGCTACTTCATGCATTCAAAAAGTAGAAGAAGGGATGGTAGTTCATACTCATTCTCCAGCTATTATGGAATCGAGAAGAGTAATTTTAGATTTGATTTTATCTAACCATCATCGAGATTGTTTAACTTGTAGTCGAAATGGAAACTGTGAATTACAAGCTCTAGCAGTAAAATTTAATGTACAACATATTGAATATGAAGGAGAGCAAACAAACCATAAAATTGATGATAAATCGCCTTCTATTGTTCGTGATTTTAATAAATGCATTTTATGTAGGAGATGTGTAGCAGCTTGTAAAAAAGTACAAGAAATTGGAGCGATTGATTGCATTAATAGAGGCTTTGAATCTTGTATTTCTACCGTTGGAGACCATAGTCTAGCAGATGTAAATTGTACTTTTTGTGGTCAATGCATTGAAGCTTGTCCTACAGGAGCATTAAAAGAAAAAGAATATATTAAAGAGGTGTGGAATGCACTAAAAGACCCAGAAGTATATACAGTAGTTCAAACAGCACCTGCTGTTCGTGTAGCATTAGGAGAAGAATTTGGAATGGAAGTAGGAACCAATGTAACTGGTAAAATGGTGACAGCTCTAAAACATTTAGGATTTGATAGAGTGTTTGATACCAATACAGGAGCAGACCTTACGATTATGGAAGAAGCAAATGAATTTATTGAAAGAGTAAAAGAAAACAAAACACTTCCTATGATTACTTCTTGTAGTCCAGGTTGGATTCGTTTTGCAGAAAAAAATTATCCGGATTTGTTAGACCATTTATCTACTTGTAAATCTCCACATCAAATGTTTGGTGCAATTGTAAAATCCTATTATGCCAAAAAATATGATGTATCACCAGAAAAAATCTGTATGATTTCTGTTATGCCATGTATTGCTAAAAAATATGAATGTCAAAGAGAAGAGATGGAAGTAGAAGGAATAAGAGATGTGGATTATGTACTTACAACAAGAGAACTTTCCCGTATGATTAAACAAGCCAACATTGAGTTTACCGAGTTAGAAGAAGGAGAATTTGATGACCCAATGGGAGACGCAACTGGTGCTGCTGCTATTTTTGGAACCACAGGAGGCGTCATGGAAGCAGCTTTAAGAACAGCGGCTGACACTTTAGAAGGAAAAGAGTTAGATGAAATAGAATATACCGAAGTAAGAGGAGAAAAAGGAATCAAACAAGCTACAATAGAAGTTGGCGGACAGAAAATAAAAGTGGTAGTAGCAAGCGGATTAAGCAATGCAAAAAAAATTATGGACCAAATCAGAGAAGGAAAAGCAGATTATCAATTTGTTGAAATTATGGCTTGTCCAGGTGGATGCGTTATGGGAGGAGGACAGCCAATTAAAAGTTCTAAAACACGTTCAGAACTAGATATTAGGAAATTAAGAGCACAAGCACTTTATACCATAGATGAGAAAAGTAAAATTCGCAAATCACATGAAAGTCCTGTCATGAAAGAGTTATATCAAGAATTTTTACAAAAACCAGGAAGTCATATAGCACATGAATATTTACATACTACTTATCGTCCTCAAGAAAAGTATGAAATTTAAAAAGGAAAGGCTGTACAAGAAAAAAGAAGAATTTTGAAAGAAAAAGAAATTCTTCTTTTTTTGCCTTTTCTTCACAGGAAACGACAAAATGCGACATGGTGATTATGCTATAATTATTCTGGTGAGTAAAATGAGAATTAGGCTTTTCTTTTTATTAGAAAAAGAACAATTTCCTTTGCAGTATCGAAAAAGTATTATGAGTTTTATTAAAAAATCATTACAACAATATAATCAAAATTTGTATGATAGATTTTATCATCAAAAAGACCCCATTATAAAACCCTATACATTTGCTATTTTCTTTCATGAGCCAAAATTTGAAAAAACATCTATTAAACTACAAGATAAAAGTTTTACCATGACGATGGCTATAGCAGATGAAAAATTAGGACAAGATTTTTATGAAAGCTTTTTGAAACAAAAAAATAGTCCATTTTCTTTATATTGTAATTCGATGACAGTAAAAGAAGTATATTTTTTACCAGAAGAAAAGATAAGTTCTAATTTACTTAACATTAAATTTATGTCTCCGTTAGTTGTAAGAGAGCATCATGTAACAACTAGAAAAGATTATTATTATTCTTTTGAAAGAAAAGAATTTTTAGGTACGTTAAAAAGGAATATTAAAGAAGAAATTCGTATTTCTTCTTTATCTTCCAAGATAATAGATGAATTTGAATGTGTTCCCATTCAACCCAAAAGAACAGTTGTAAAGTTTTATGAAAAGCAAATAGAAGTATCGATGGGAAGCTATCAAATAAAAGGGGATACTTTATTGCTACAATATCTTTATCAAGCAGGCATGGGTAGCAAAAGAAGTAGTGGGTTTGGAATGTTTTCTATTTTACCGTAACAAATGGTTTCATTTTTTCTAATTTAGCAGGGCCGATTCCTTTTACGTTTTCTAACTCATCTATTGACTGAAAAGGACCATTTTCTTTCCTATATTGTAAAATTTGAAGAGCTGTAGAAGGGCCAATTCCAGGAATGGTTTCTAACTGGGTTTGAGTAGCTGTATTAATATTAATCATGCTAGGAGAAGTTTCCAAAGAAGAGGAACTATGGTTGATAGAGCCAGTAGAGATAATCTCTTGTGTTGGATAAGAATCCTCTTCTTTTTTATCATGGATATTAGGAATATAGACTTTTTGACCATCTTCTAAAATATAGGCTAAATTGACATCCGAAAGGTCTGCTTCTAAAGTTGTTCCTCCTGCAAAAGAAATAGCATCTGCAATGCGACTCCCTTCTTTTAAAGTAACAATTCCTTCTGAAACCACTTCTCCTGCAATATGAACGATTATGGTCTGTGGGGTGGTAATGGAACTCTCCTCTTCTGTTATATTTGCCTCTTCTGATGGTTCATTTTCCATTATATTGCCTTGCAAGTCTACTTCTAGAGAGGATACTTGTGAGCTACTTTTCCAAATGTAAAATAAAATTCCGATAGTGATAGCAACAATAACGCAAACAAAAAGAATTTTTTGTTTTTGAGTTAAATTCATAAAAAACCTCCTTATAAGAAATTTGTGATATTTTGTAGAAAAAAGATTGAAATTTATTGATTTTTAATATATATTAAAAGAAAA
>DBFJJM010000118.1:0-3856 GCA_048393175.1 Candidatus Merdicola sp. | reverse complement strand
TTATCTCTTTTTTATTTTTTGTTTTTTTATACAGGGCAAGGCCGCCTATTCGGCGGCCCTTAATCGAATAACATGGAAACGGTTCGGTATTAAAAACCGTGCTTCTTTTGGATACCCTTGGGTAATATCTAATAGCGGGTTTACCCATAAAGGATTCGAAATAAATACTTCCAAACTACGTAGCAAATATTCTTGTGTAAGATAGATTCTCTTTCCGTCTTCTCCTAGTCTTTCTATGGCTTTCATTAAGCAAGTTATTTCGCAAGAGAAAAGATTTGTCTCCTTTTGAGGTGATAACAAATCGCTAAGATAGGCACTGATAGATTGGTAACCTTCTAATGGTTCAATGCACTCCTTATTTGCAGACTCTCTTATCCGTTTCACCTCCTGAAAACAGATTTGACCATCTTTCCAAAAATACATACTCCCTTGATATACACCGTGACAAAGTTTCATCTCGATAATACCATCCTTTCTTCAATTTTTGGATTACCACATTTAAAGTATACTATAATATATAAACTCTTGCAAATCTATAATAATGTTTCATTTCCTTATCTTTTACTTTTTTATCTTCTTCCTAATGTAGAAGTACTAACTATACGAAATATATCCATATTTTCCTTTTGTAGTTCTTCTAATATTTGTTTAAATAGATAGGCATCTGGTCTATTGGTCTTTTCTTGTATCATTAATAATAGTAATAATACAAATAAAAAATCAATCGGATATTCTCCTCCTATAAAGGTTAATCCTTTTAGCTTTTTATCTGCTTTGTGTTTTTCTTCACATAATACTTGTTTTATAGTTGGATTATCATTTTTCTCTAATCCTTTTATATGTTTCCATGTGTTTTGCATATACTCTATGAAACACATTATCTCTTCATGACTTTTTTGTTCTTTTAATAAAATATCGATTACCCAGTGAATATGTTTTGGAGTTCTCATTCTTTTTCCGAGTTTACTATATTTTATTCTAATATCATTTTCTGATATCTTTCCTTTGAAAACATATAGTGTATAGGTATCATCTATTTTAATATCTATAATTGATTTTTCTGTACCATGATTTTGATATTTTTTTCCTTCTTCTATTTGCATTTTTCTTAACTTCCTTATTGAAATACTTTTTCCATGATGTTTTCTTTCATATCTGCAATATGATAGATATGTTCCATAACATCAAATGTTTCTTTTAAATTATTTTTGGCACTTAACCACCCTTTTCCATCTGTAAACCAAACAAAAGTAACTTCTTGTACTTTTTCGATTTCTTCTTGCATCATTTTATAACTTCTGGCAGTTTCATTTAATTTAGAACCTCCTCCGCTATAGAAATTGGTTTCTATTACATATAATTGGGACTTTGTTTTCACTACAAAATCAAATCGTTTTTCGGCCTTCTTATCTGTCTGTGCTTTTTGCAATTTTTGATTAATTACAGTTAAATCAATATTCCACTTCTGCTTTATCTTAGCCGTTGTTAATTCTTTAAAATAACTCTCATTTTTAACAAATCCAGCCTTTACAATATACGATTCTACTAAATCCTCCATAGCATGTCCTGTTCTATTTTTTCTTCCATTAGAATCTAACCCTACTTCTATTCCCATGACATAATCGTACACATTTCCAATTAAATGCGATTCTAATAAATCAAATATTCCCGTTTTTCTCATAAATTTAGCATATTCTTCTATGGAATAATTTTTCTTTTGAAATTGATAATGGTAATCTTGTCCTGCCTCTTTTATCACAATTTCATTACCTCTTTTGGCAATTAAGATAGGTACTGCCTTTAAAACATTAGGATAGTTCTCGATTAACTGTTTAAAATCTTTCTCTATTTGTTTACTTCCCATTAAGCTATTTAATAAATCTAATTCTTTTTTAAATTGGTTTACATGATGATATACTTTGTCAAAGTCCGTATAATACTTCCAACTTGCAATGCTTTCTTCTAACTTTTCTATCCATTGTTCAAAATTTCTTTTCATTTTTTTCTCTTTTCCTTTTCTCTTAGTCTATTTGATAACTAGTTACAATAATTTCTGGTATTTCTCCTCTTCCTCTCCAGTTAGCATTAATTGTTCTTTTTGCATAAATTTCATCCATATAGAAGTCATGATATAGCTCCTCAAAAAAAACATCTTGTTGATTCACATTTTTAGGATTTGAATTACTTAGCATTAGTTTTGCCTCTTTCGTATATAGCGTTTTATAAAACATAGCTAATTCACGCTGATTATCATCATTAAATACTTCTTTTGTATAGGAAGTAAAAGCTGAAGTATCATTTAATGGTCGATACGGTGGGTCAAAATAGACAAACGTATCTTGTGTAACATATTCCATGCTTTTTTTATAATCCGCACATTGAAACGTAACCTTTTGAATCAGATTAGCTAATTGTCTTAAATTGATTTCATCACATATTGTTGGATTTTTATAGCTTCCTATCGGAACATTAAATTTTCCACTTTTATTAACACGGTACAATCCGTTAAAACAAGTTCGATTCAAAAAAATAAATTCTCCCGCTCTCTTAATGGATTCCTTGTTTTTCCTAGGAACATAACTATTGTATTGCTTTCTTCTTTCATAGAAATACATTTTCCTATCTTCTTGTCCTAATGATAAATATTCCTTCTCTATCTTTCTTAATTTTTGTATTAATTTTTCACTATTATGTTTTATTACATTATAGGCATTAATTAAATCAATATTAATGTCAAAAGCATAGGCTTCTTGTACTTTATAATTTTGCAGAATATCAATTAAAACTGCTCCTCCCCCTACAAAAGGCTCTACATATCTTCTAATTTGTCCTGCTTTTAATTCGAATGGATAAAAACGATTTAATTGAGACAGTAAGCTTCCCTTCCCCCCTGCCCACTTCACAAATGGCTTGATTTTCTCTTGCATCTTTGATACCTCTTTGTTGTATTTTTTTGTCATTTTATCATACTTATTTTAATTAATCTAGATATTACTCTATTAATTTATATCTGCCTTTTAAACATTTACAATAGGCTGCTTAAAATAGTAAAACAAAAACGAAAAGTAAAGCTCTTTCTCTTTTCTTTTCGTTTTAAAACTTCTTTTTATTCTTTTTCGTAGAAATAATCCATCATTCCGTTATAAATACCCCAAGCTAATCTATCTTGGTATTCATCTGTTAGTAACTGCTGTTCTTCTTCCGGATTGGATAAAAATCCACACTCTACTATAGAAATCGGAATCTCTACATGTTTCATGATATAAACGGTATCTAGCTTCATTGCCACTCTTTTATTTTCTTTTTGAATAGCTTCATTTAAATTTGTTTGCAAACTTTTGGCTAATTTTATACTTTGTTCATTTCCTTCTTTATAAAAACATTGCCATCCATAATATTGCTGCTGTGGAATTTTATTTAAATGAATGGAAACAAACATATCTGCACTAGATTCATTCCCTATTTTTACACGATTACGAATATCCGATATTTTCTTTTCTCTTAATGTGTTTTTGTCTAAATCATAAATTGCATTTTCATCTGACCTTGTTAAAATAACAGTTGCACCGCTTTGTTCTAATAAGTTTTGTACTTTTAGAGCAATTTTTAAATTCGTTTGTGCTTCTGTGGTACCACTGCTTGATTGTGCTCCTTCATCTGGTGGTGGTTTCTTACTGCATTTATAGGTTTTAATAAAAATCTAATTCTATTAGACCCTATAAATGCTAGAAATTAAAAGTAATATCTATTGTTTTATCTTCATAAATTTCTATTCTACTTATTAATTTTTTTATTGTTCCATTATCAAATTCTTTGCCCGACTTAAAATCTAAAATAATATCTTTTAATGTACTAT
>DBFJJM010000117.1:0-35143 GCA_048393175.1 Candidatus Merdicola sp. | reverse complement strand
TCTTGCTTCCTCTTCTCTTTCTTTTTGTTTTACGGTTTCATCACTTGGAAAAAGATTTATTATTTCAGAAGTATTTGGTTTCGTTATTATGGTAATGTAGTTTAAACTATGGTGATCTCCTTGTGTTCCTCCTTCATAAGCACAATTAGGCTGGTCAAAACAATAAATATCACAGTTTTTACCTTCTTTTTTTCTTCCTTTTTCTAACTCGATATGTTTAAAAAATTCTTCCCTATCAGCAGTAAAAACGCCATGAAATCTTTTTGTTTTTATTTCTCTTGCATGGTCCTTTCTATTTCTTTCTTCGTTATATAAATCACTATCCATATGGTCTAAAATATAGCGATACAGCACTATATCTTCTTTCTTTTCTTGCTGGGTAGCAGTAAGCCATTGCATTCTAACACGAAGAGTAGCGTTATTAGGATGATAATTCATCAGTTCTGCTATTACTCCTTTTGCCTCTTGGTACTGCCCCTTTTTTTGATACACATTAGCTAGTTTTACTCCTACTTTGACATTATCAGGTGCTGTTTGTCTTATCTGTAATAACAACTCTTCTGCTTGTTGAATATTTCCAATTCCTCTAGCTATAATAAGCTTAGCAGTAATATTATCCGGGTCTTTTCTTAACACTTCTTCTGCAAGAGAGATAGCCTTTTTCCTATCATCCTTTGTGGTATTTCCTTTTTTAATTAATATACTGGCTAAATCTAATTTATCTTCTAGTTTACTATTTTCTTCTTGAATAAGACCCTGTAAAATAGTTTCTGCTTCTTCTAGTCTTCCTTGCTTTTTTAAGTTCTGTGCTAGTCTTTGTGCTGTCTGTCTATCTTCTGGATTAAGCTTTAACATTTGTCTTAAATTTTCCTCTTCTGCTAACCTATCCCCTTCTTTTCTTTGAATATAGGCTAAAAGCTCCTTTGCATATAAATCCTCTGGCGTTTTTTGTATCACCTCTTCTAACAATGCTTTTGCTTTTTTTGTTTCCCCTTTTTCGTCTAATAATTTTGCTAAATCTGTTTTACAATATACATCATTTTGGTTCAACTCTATAGCAATTTGAAGTAACGTTTCTTGCTCTTTTTTATGATTTAGTTTTCCATATGCTTGTGCCATCTGAAAAAGATTGGTTGCTGAGATACCCACCTTTTGGCAGCTTAAATAACGCATCATATAGTCCAAATATTTTTCAGGGTCTTTTTTTTGATATTCCTTTGCTTTTTGATAATAATATAGTGGTAGGGATTCCATCTATTTGCTCCTCTTCTTTCTTACTACTACGTTCTATAGTAATATATTTATGTAAATCTGTCAAGATAGGCTTTTGTTTTTTCTTTTCTTGACTTCTCGAAAGAATAAGTATATTCTTTAAAAAAACAAGGAGGTAATTTATGTTTAAAGAACAAATTCTTTCCTATAAAGATGATATGATTGGAAATCTATGTGAGCTAATTAAATTTCCTAGTATTTCTACTCCAACCAATCAGCTAGGCATGCCGTTTGGTAAAGATTGCTCCAAAGCATTACAATACATGCTTTCTTTAGGACAAAAATTAGGTTTTCGTACCAAGAATTTAGATGGTTATTGTGGTTATATTGAATTTGGACAAGGAGAAGAATTAATTGGAATCATTGGACATCTAGATGTCGTTCCTGCCGATGAAGATTGGACTTATTCGGCCTTTTGCCCTAGTATAATAGACAGCAAAATATATGGTCGTGGTGCCATTGATGATAAAGGACCTGTTATTTCTGCCCTTTATGCCATGAAAGCAGTAGCAGACACTTGCACCATTCAAAAACGTGTCCGTCTTATTTTAGGTCTGAATGAAGAAGATGGTTGGAAATGCATTGAACATTATAAAAAGTGCGAAGAAATCCCTACCATTGGCTTTAGTCCAGACGCCGATTTTCCTGTCATTTATGCGGAAAAGGGAATTCTTACTGTAGCATGGAAACAACTTTATAGTCAAAATAGAGATATTTTAATTACCGATATTGATTGTAATCATAACCCAGAAAATGTTGTCCCTAAAATAGGTAATGTCGTATTACAATTATCAGAAAATATTACTCCTTCTATTTTTATGAAAGATTTACAAACTATTATTGACCAATATAAGTATTCTATTGATGTATACCAAATTGATTCTAGACATATTAAACTAAGTTCACATGGCATCTCTGCTCATGCAGCTTTCCCAGAAGAAGGAAAAAATGCCATTTCTCCTTTAATTGTTGTGTTATCTGATGTCTTTAATATGTACAAAGAAAGTTTTGCTTTGTTAGATAGTTTCAAAAAATATATCCATACACAAATTCATGGAGAAGGTTTAGGATTCAAAGATACAAAAGATGAATCTGGAGCATTAACGTTAAATGTTGGTAATTTTGAATTTGACCAAGATTCTATCCGAATTATTATGAATCTTCGTGTTCCTGTTAAAACTTCACTAAACGTAATTGAAAAACGTTTTCAAGAAATAGCAGATTTATATGATGATTTAACACTTCGTATTGTAAAAAAGATGGAACCCCTTTCTATCGATAAAGAAAGTTATTTAGTTACGACTCTTTGCGATATTTATAACCAAGTATTAAATAGAAATGATAGTCCGATTACTACAGGAGGAGCAACTTATGCTAGAGCTTTTCCAAATTGCGTTTCTTTTGGAGCAAATCTACCAGAAGATAAGGATTTATGCCATCAAGCAGATGAATTTATTAAAATAGACACCTTAGTAAATAGTAGCATTATTTATGCACAAGCTATTTCTACTCTCGCTAAGCAATATCCATAATTTGGAAATAATTTAGGTTAAAAACTTGCATTTTATGGGAAAATATGATATAATAATAGAATCCCTAAGATGTGGGGAAAATTGAAAAACAAAGGAGGTATTCTTCATCATGAAGAGTACGCAAAAAACACCACCGGTTATGATGAGAGCACTGACTTCCAATGTCAGGGCAGCACAAGCCCAAGCTTCAGAGTATGTAAAAGAAATCTCTGAAGGGTATGCACTTTTGGAAGGTTGCAAGGAGGACTTATACAAACTCAAAAAGCCCGGCACCCTTCCTGACCTGTGTATCGCTGGATTCTAGTCGCCGGATTTTAATTGTTTTTTGTCCTGCCAAAAGGACCACCCATTTGTCGGGTGGTCTTTTTGGTTATTTTATTTATTATTCTGCTGATTCTTCGTTATTTTCAGGAGCATTATAAGCATCAATAATTGCTTTTTGAATTTTCTCCCTTGTTTCAGCATTAATTGGATGAGCTATGTCTCTAAATTCTCCGTTTGGAGTTTTTTTACTTGGCATAGCAATAAATAATCCATCTTTCTCGATAACTTTAATGTCATGAACAACAAATTCATTATCGAATGTTACAGAAGCAACAGCTTTCATTCTGTTTTCCGAATTTACTTTTCTTAAACGTACATCTGTAATTTCCATTTGCTTGTGCACCGCCTTCCAGAGTTTTTATTTTGTACAATTCCTTTATGATATGTACTTAATTATATTATTCGTCAAAAAAACTTTTTTTCCTTCTTATTTTTTATAATTCTTTTTACTCTATAGGAAACATCAATTTATGAATAGGAAAGGATTCTTCTTTCTTTTTGGTATAATTTTAACAATTGTTTGTCATACTACATATAATAAGATAACCAAACGAGATTCCGAAAAAAAGATAAGAAAAAATTAAGAAATTATCCTGAAATTGTTGTAAAAAAGCATAGTTAAGTATATAATCGGTTCGAGTTTAGTGCACACAAAATAAAAGGAGGAGACTTCATGCCAGACATAAACCTCATCAAAAAATATAGCCATATACATATGATTGGAATTGGTGGAATCAGCATGAGCGGAATTGCTGAGATTTTAAACCATTATGGTGTAACAGTAACAGGTTCTGATATGCAAGAATCAGAGGTAACAGATAAGTTAATTCAAAATCACATTAAAGTTACGATTGGACATAATGTAAAAGATGTAGAAAAAGCAGATGCTGTAGTTTATTCTGCAGCAGTTCCAGAACAAGATATAGAATTACAAAAAGCCAATGAATTAAACATCCCTATTATTGAGAGATGTGACTTTCTAGGAATGCTTACAAAAGCATTTGATGATACCATTGGTATTTCTGGTACACATGGAAAAACTACTACTACTTCTATGGTTTCTTTATGTTTCTTAAATGCTGGGTTAGACCCTAGTATTCAAGTAGGTGCTTTACTTACTCCGATTGATGGAAATTATAAAGTGGGAAATAGCGAACATTTTATTATTGAAGCTTGTGAATATGTAGAAAGTTTTCTCAAATTCCATCCTAAAGTAGAAGTCATTTTAAATATTGATAATGACCATTTAGATTACTTTAAAACATTTGAGAACATCAAAAAAGCTTTTGTAAAATATGTAAAAATCATTCCCGATAATGGACTTTTAATTTTAAACGGAGATGATTCTAACTGTTTAGATTTAGCTCAAGAAACAAATGCAAACGTTCTTACTTATGGTATTACCAACAAAAAAACAGATTTTTTTGCAGTTAATATTGTTTTTGATGAAAATGGTTTTCCTGAATTTGATGTATATCATAATAATCGTTTTTATGAAAGAATAAAATTATCTGTTATGGGAACGCACAATATTTTAAATAGTTTAGCTTGTATTGCTCTTTGTGATAATTATGGCATCTCAAAAGAAGTAATCAAACAATCTCTTGCTCACTATGGTGGAGCTCATAGAAGATTTGAATATAAAGGACAAATAAATGGTGCCTTCGTGTATGATGATTATGGTCATCACCCAACCGAAATTATTGCTACTGCAAAAGCTATTATGAATCGAAAATACCATGAATCTTGGGTTATTTTCCAACCACACACTTATAGTAGAACAAAATTATTACTTCAAGATTTGGCTAAAGCTCTATTAAATTTTGACCATATTATTGTAACTGATATTTATGCTGCTCGTGAGGCAAATCAATATGGAATTAGTTCAAAAGATTTAGCAAAAATGATTCAATCTTTTGGAAAAGAAGCTCTTTATCTTTCTTCTTTTTCTGAAATAGCAGAAAAGGTTAAAGAAAATGTTCATCCTAGTGATATTGTTCTTACTTTAGGAGCAGGCACAATTACCTCTCTTGGTCCAATGTTAGTAGAAAAAAAAGGAGCTTAAGCTCGTTTTATATATAAACAAGGTAGCTTTGCAAAGCTACCTTGTTTTATTCTACACTTCTCATTTCCTTTAGCATCATATCAGCAAATACTCCATATCCTGTTGTCGGGTCATTTACCATAACATGAGTAACAGCACCAACAAATTTGCCATCTTGCAAAATAGGAGAACCACTCATTCCTTGTATAATCCCACCTGTTTTTTCTAATAATCGGTTA
Organism: Candidatus Merdicola sp.; assembly: GCA_048393175.1. Lineage (GTDB taxonomy): Bacteria > Bacillota > Clostridia > TANB77 > CAG-508 > Merdicola. The sequence continues at coordinate 29,732 of DBFJJM010000117.1, read as the reverse complement.
TCGGTTACTTTTAGAACCATACTTTTATTGTTTTCATTATTATTCGTATATAGCTTTTGAATTTCTATTTCATATTCTTCTACTTTATTATTTTCTAAACTACAAAGAATAGTAGCTTTTCCTGGTTTTATCTCATTACGAGCAAGTACCTCTGTTCTTTGGGTATTATCTAACTCTACTCTATTTCGATTGTTTAACTTTCCATAGATTCCGAAAGAAGTATTTTTATATACCTCCCCTATTGTTTTTCCATTTTCAATCGTTCCTCTTATTTCTCCAGGGCTTCCCTTTTCTCCTTTTGTAATCGATAGAATATTACTTGTTACCGCTTCTCCTTTTGCAATTGTAATTAAATCACCAGTATCGACATCTTGAATACCATGACCTAAAGCACCAAAAGAGCCAGTATCTGGGTCGTAAAAGGTAACCGTTCCCACTCCAGCTGCAGCATCTCTTACCCACAACCCTAATTTATATTCTTCTCGATTGGTCTTAGCAGGAGAAAGTTTTGCTGTTTTTTGATTCCCGTTTCTCACATATTGTATATCCACATTTTCCCCGTTTACTCTCATTTACATAGCTCACTAAATCATCTGTACAAGTAACCGCTCTTCCATTTACTGCAATAATCATATCTCCTTCTTCTATTCCACTATTTTGATATGGTTTATATTTTTGATTATCCGCTCCAACAATTTCAGACATTCCCACTACTAAGACTCCATTGGTATATAGTTTAAGACCAATCGTTTGCCCTCCTGGAACCACTACTGTTTTAGGAATAACATTTACAGTAACTTCTTTTACTTTAAAATTACCTATTTTTAGACTTATATTTGTTTTTCCTGTTTTATCTGAAATTTTCTGTTCTAAATTACTAGATGCTTCTATACTTTCTCCTAAATCAATATGCATACCAAAAATGGTAGAAAGATTTAATCTTTCTCCTTGAAATAGAATAATATTATCTGGAATAGATGTAATACTAGTAGTATAGATAAGTAATAAAAATAAAAATAATAGGAAAATAATATGTTTTACTTTTTTCATAATCTACCTCTTTTTTGCTTTTTATTAGCATATCCATTTTTTTTATTTTCAAACAAAAACAAATCTTTAAAAAAGAAAAAAGAGGATAAAAAAGACCTTTCCTGTTTAAAAGGAAAAGTCCTGTTTTGTTATCCTCCATAATCAATTGATTTAAAGCTATTATATCTTTCTCGTGCTAAAGCTGTATAATACGCTTTTCTTACTGATTCATTAGTCTGTTCTATATTAGTAATACCAGAACTGCTAGAAGAAATTATACAATCATAACAAGCCGCTTGTGCATGAGGAAAATAATATCCTTTTTCATTTTCTCTTGTTTCGTCATAAACTTGCCTTACTTCAAAATCCAAATTTCTATATCCTAATAGATTTCCGTTTAAACCAGAATGATTATAATTATAATAAGTATTTCCTTGAATATAGTAAATAGATTTAGGGTCTACAAATTCTTTATTTTTCGTGTTTGTTACAATACTATAACCATTATAAAACTTATTTTTAATTGGTAATCCCTGCATAAAAGAAATCATACTAACATTATTTAATATTTTATCCCAATCCGTTTCTTTTAATTCTGGCATTTTGAAATTATAAGTACTTCCTAAAGCCCCTGCATTGGAATTATATGCTATGATAGCAGCATATAAATTAGTCTGAATTGAATTCTTAATTACTTCCCTTTTATGATTTGTAAAAATATCATTTCTATCTTCTGGGTTTCGGTTTAAGTCTCCACTATTTATTGCAAATATCTTATCACTTCTGTTTGTTCCAAATATTTCTTGCTTTTTCTGATTATTAATAGTAACATCTGCATCTAAAATAATATCATCTACTGTAATAGAACCCAGCTCGTCTTTTATCCATGTAGAAAATTCTTTTGCTTGCTCAAAGTACTTTTTTGCACTAATATCTGTATTAGTAGACAAATCAGAATCATTTCGTGTATTATCTATTTTAGAAGAATCAATATATATTTTCATTTGATTAATATCATAATAATACCATCCTCTACTATCTTGGTAAGCCTTTTGTCTAGTATATGGTCTTAGAGCTGTTGGATTAGCAATTGATACATATTTATACGTTCTTTCTGCAACATCTCCTCCAGCACTTCCTCTAGAAGCATTTTCTATATATTGATATTTATCTACTTCAGAAAGAGACTCCATTTCAATTGTAATTACATTTTGCGTATCATTATATGTTATAGTAGAATCAGCAGTTCCCTGCACACGATTTGGATTAATAAAATATCCTGACTTTTCTACTGTATTACCATTAACTGTTCCATATACTGTAATATAATTATCTAATGTATAATTAATAACTACGTCTATACTACCATTTTTATATCTTGCAGAATAATAAATAAAAGGTTTTAAATTTCTCTCTAATTCTATACTTCCATCTTGTTTCTTATTATAAAAAGGTAAATACATATAATAACCATCATATAACGTATAAACTAGTGCAGGAATATAGGGACTCAAATCTTCTTCCGTATAACCAGTAGCACCCATTCCTGTAGCTAAGGAAGAATAAAATGATTTTACAGATGCCTTTACATCTCTTAATTTTTCTTGAGGATTATTATTTGAATTATTATTAATCTCATTTATTTGAAAAGCTTTAATAGCATCGTGTGTAGCATCCATTAACTTAGAATCATAGGAAGTCTGTAAAACTACTGTATCAATTTGCGTTTGTATATACATAGATGTAACTATAATAACCGGCAAAATAATAATAATAAAAATAACGCCTAAATGCTGTAATTTCATTCTTTTTCTTCCTTTCTTTTATTTGTATTCAAATCACATATTAAACAAATTGTATATTTGTCTAATATCTAATCTAAATTAAGATAAATAGAAGGGCGATGTAAAGATACCGCCCTTTTCTCTTTATTATTGAGCATTTACTGTTACGATTCCACTATGTGATGCTCCAATTTGATAAGTATTGTTTCCAGTAACTTTATAGAAGAAATTTCTTAAGGTTTGAGAAATAGTCATATTGGTATTTTTTACAGTAGCAGAAACGATGTCTCCCTCTTTTAGTTTAATTCCTCCTGGTTTACTTAAGGCTTGTTTAATCTGAGTGGTATATTCTACATAGTAAGTATTCTCACCAATTTTCTCATATTGTGTTTGTGCTGTTTTCTTTCCTGGATTCTCATCTTTTCGTTTAATTTCTAATTCAACATCATATGTATTTCCCGTTGCATTAATCGTTTGTACATATTTATCATAGTCATCAAGCGTTAATTTTCCCGTACTCCTTACTTGGTCTATAAATTCAGTAGTAGCACTTTGTACTGCTAATTGCGATACATCATCACCACTTTGGGAAACGGCTAATAATGGAAATACGAACATTACAACACCAATTACACCAACAGCTACAACAGCCATTAAACTATCTCCCATTTTCATCCTCTCCTTCTACCATTATGTTACTTCAACCTATAAGTAATTGTTCTTATTTCGGTTCGGTCTGCCTCTGGAACATCATCTGTTCCAGATAAGTCAATACTTAAACTTTCTTCAAATCTAGCATTATCACCACATACACCTTTTAAATTTTTAATTATTTCTGCTAGAACTGGTCGATTAGTATTACTTTCATCAATTAATGCTAATCTGTCCCAATTACGAACACCATCATTAAGAGTAATCTTGCTACCAGAGCGATTTAAAAATTGAATCATAAAATTTTCAGAATTATATCGATATATGGAAGGTACAATGGTCTCCCAACTTACAATTCTGTTTCCGGCACTTGTTCCTGTTGTGGCTATCCCTCTTTTGATAGTATCGTCTTCTGCAAAAGTATAATAATTTGTTTCATCTTTTGTATATACAATAGCTTCTGATGCAACTTTACCTTTTGAAAGAGTGAATATTGCAACAGTTAAAGCCATTGTAAACAATAACACATAACCTGCTATTTTTAGTGCATCAGCAGCATTTTCCATAATTTATTTTCTCCTTTATTCCAGTAAAATTAACTAAGGTGTAGGTGTAGCAGTCTTCTTTACTGAAATTTCCTCAATATATCCCTTTGTAGCCCCTTTGTCACGATATTTTTTCATTGTGACTGTATAGGTAGCTCCAGGTTCAACACCTGCTTTGAACGTTCCTAAATCCGTAACTTTATTAGAACCATCATATAATGTTATTTCTCTAGCTAATGAGGGATCTGAATATTGGTTATTATTTGTTCTTATAAGGTCTACTAATGCTCTAACGTCTGAACCACTTTTTGTTCCTTCATAATTCTCAAATTTTTGATTTACTGATTGTAGTTTTGTTTCGTCTATTCCTCCTAAATCACTTGTTGCACTTTGTGCTCTTTGGAATATAAATACTCCTAATGCAATAATTAAAATTGCAAGTAAGATTGCACCAGCTATAATTAGTGCTTTTGATGCGTTCTCCATAAAAAATTCCTCCTTTGTTTTTTCTTTTTTATATAAAATTTAAAATATTAATGACTAGTTTATATTTGTTCAAAATAAAGATATTTAACTCTCTTTGAACGATTATGATATTCTATTTTAGTGCATTTAAATGTATCTATATTAAAGTTTTCTATAAACTGTGCTGTTCCCAATTTATAAATAGTTTCTATTGAATAAGTGGTTTTATTATCTTTAATATAAATATCTATTTTAATAGAATTATCCTTGTTTTCTATATAATTTCCATTTTCATCTTTTGGAATCCTATTCTTTTCATTATAATTAATTGCTTTATTTATAATTGTTCCTAGTTCTGTTCCTTCTATTTCTTTTCCTTTATATGCTTCAAATTCTTGATTAAAATTAGCTAAATTAGTTATATCATTACGATAAGTAAAATAAAAACCTACCGCTGAGATTGTTAAACATATTAATAAAATTAGTAATACTAAAAAAGTTTTTTTCATAGTTTAAATCCTTTTTATATTATAGCATATTTCCGCTTTTTCTGCAACATATTGTCGTGAATTAGCGTTGTTTAAAAATAACCTGATTTACTCTCTCTGCATTAAATTTCACTTCACAATCATAATAATGCTTAGGCTGTCCTTTGTTATCATATCCATTTTGTAGTAATTGCTTTAAATCTGCCTCTGATGAATCCTGATTCACTGCACTTGCATCTCCTGTTACTTTAACCGTTAGAGAGATTCCATCATTAGAAGCATTTATATCTTTTGCTAAATATATTACACTTACAATATCATGTACTGTATTTTGTTTTGCTTCATATATTGTAAATTGGTTATTAAATTGCATAATACTTGTTTTAGACATTTCGTCTTGTTGCTCTTTTGTGAAACTACCAAAAATACTAACTAAAATAATTCCAAATGTAACTATCATAATAGCAAGTAAAATCCCTCCAGCCATTATTAAAGCATTTGATGCATTTTCCATTTTTGTAGTCTCACCTCTTCTTTCATCTTACTTAAATCATTTCAAAAGTCATAAAATATACTCTTCCTGTTTTATTATCATATTGTGTATCTTTACATTTAAATTTTGCTCGTTTAAAATCAACATAGTCTTTATAATATTTAATGGCAATTTGGTTTTCACTTTTTTTCAATTCTGTTTCAAATTCGCCAGCTGAAGAAAATCCGTTAATTTTTGCATAATCATTTAGTAACTTATCTAATTCTGCCTTTTTTCTTACAAAATCAGAATCAGAACTACTAACTCCCCATAACTCAATTAATCTATCTCTATCTGCATCTGTCATAGAAAAAAACCTCTGATTTTCCATTTTTTCTTTAATTTCTATTAACGTTTTGAATTTGTCTCCTCCTGAGATTCCTGGCTTAATATTGTTATATTGACCATTTGGTAAAACTTCCAAAGCTGGGGTAAATTTAATTTTCTGAACACTAATTTGCATATAGTCATATCCTAAGTTTCGCTCTTTAATCTTAACATTATTTTCTTCCATTTTATTCATCAAAGATAATAATTCATGTCCGTATAGTGTTTTTTCATAAGAAGTAAATTGTTTATTAAATTCATCTATCTGCTGTAACTCTTTAGACGATTCTAAATCCACCTGCGTTTTTGATATATCACGAAATAAAAAGATGAAAGCACCTGTAACAAGAATACTAATTAAAACTCCTCCTGCTATTAATAATGCTTTAGCTGCATTTTCCATGTTGGTACTTCCCTCCTTTTTTATTTCATTTTTGACATGGTATTAAAGGTACTACTCATACCGGTTAATCCAATTACTACTAATGGTGCAATTAAGTATCCTACAAACATACATACCATTGGAGCAAATCCAATTGCTTTTCCAATTAATGCTTTTTTCGAAATTAATCTATCATTCGATTCTTTTCTTTGTTGTTTATAGTAGTCTCTTTCTGTTTCTAATTCATCAAATGCTTCAATAATTGGTATTTTTTCTACTGCTGCTTGTAAACTCTCTACAATACGAATCATTGGAATATAGGCAATTTCTTCTTTCATTACCTCTAATGCTTCCCATGCTCCACTTTCATAGTTGTTTACACACTTGGTAATTGGTTCTCTAAAGATATTAGAATATCTTTCTAGCCAATCTAGAATAATTTCTACATTTACCCTTTCAATACGCATTAACATTAAAATAATGGTCTGGAACTGCATTACCTCATTTTCCATCTCTAATTCTCTCATTTTTACTTGGAAGAATAATAGTACATTTGGTGCTACATATCCAACTAAAGCAAATACAATTGCTAGTAAAAATTCAAACCATTTAAAATATTCTGCATTAATTTTTTGTAATTTTCCTAATACTCTTTCTGCTGCTGTATCAATATCTTGTTCTGAAGCATCTTCATAATATTCAGAATACTTCATGGCATTAGCAATTTGCTTTTTGGTTGTTTTGGTTTTTCCTCTAAATTTATTTAGAAAATAGTTATCACTTTTAGTTACTTCCATTGCTTTTTTCTCATCTGATTCATTCATATTTCCTAAAATGTCGTAATCGGTTGTTGGATTGTTATAAATATAATCAATGGTAACTTTATGTAACTGACTAAAGAAAACAAGTGAGACAAGAAAAGTGACAATACAAATGGTTAATTTGTTTACATATAGCCATTCCATTTTTAATTTCGATGCTGAACGTTTTAATAAGTCTACTATTTTTCGATAATCTTTTGTTCCTTCTTTTGGTACAAATAGATTCACGACTCGTTTAATTGGTTTTTTACGGTACAATCTTTCTTGCCATGGATTTTCTAAGTTTTTAGTATTGGTATTAACCGAGCCATTATCTTTTAATTTTCTTACTAATGTATAGCAAATAAAAGTAAGCAGAATAATCAAAATTTGAACAATTAAGCCACCTTTTCCAAAATAAAAACTTCTGGTAAAATTAAAATTCGAAACAGCCCAATTTTTAATCATCTCTAAAAATAGCATTGGTACTACTGAAATAACAGCTAAACTTTGGAATACATAATCTAATTTATCTCTTTTTAAAATTTCTAATTGCATCTCTTGTGTAATGTTATTTAAGTTCTTTAAATAAAGTGATGCACCGTCTACTTTACGGTCACCAAATTCTTTTGTTAGATAAGAAACGCCTGCAAATTCTTTTAAATATAGGTTTGGTGCCACATCATAATATTTTTCTAATTCTGTTTCTGGGTCATCTGAGATTAATATTTCATAAATTTTTTGTGCTTGAAGGGAAACTTCTAATTCATCATCTTGTGCTACTTGATAAATTGCCTCTTCTACCATGTTAAACTCATGATAAGCATGTCGAATTTCAGTAAATAAATTGATCTGTTGTTTTAATAAGTTATTATCGATTTTATCTACCATTCCATCAATGATGGTATCTACAATAAAAATCACAAAGATAAGCAAAATAAACATTAAAAGTAGGTTACTTTTCGTTAATAAGATAACTAATATTGTAACTGGTATAATAATCGCTAATGCTTTTGTAAGAATCTTAGAAGCTTGTTTTCTTGTTAAATACTCATCATCAATATTAATAATTTCAAGTCTTCTTCTTAATTTTAATAAATATCTCTTAATAAGAGGAATTTTTCGATAAATCAAGTAAAGTTTCTGAAAAATAATATCAGACGAATATTGATTTGTCTCTGTATTTACTCTTAATTGCTGAATCTTTCTTACTTCCGATTTTTGCAATCTTTTACGAATGATAAAATAGATTAGCATAATGATAAGAAGTAACGCAATGACTCCTATCATAAAGTACATAAGTGCTTGGTCTGACATGTAAGGTTTGCACCCCCTTCTTTTCCTAAGTAATGTGTGTATTTTGCATTACTTTCTTATTCTTTGGTTATTTTTGGTTTTCTTCCACGTCTTACTGGTTCTTCTATTACTGGTGCTACTTTAGCAGACTCTTTTCCCCAGTTTTGCTCAATAAATTTATCAAATTCCTCAATATCACTCTCATCCATGTTTAATCTCATAGCAGCAATATTACTATCTGATATTTTATTGGTTAGAACATATTCTCCATCTACATATTCCATAATATTACGATAAGTATAGATTTCTCGGTTGGTCATTTTGGTAAAATAACGTGTTGCATTATCCATAAATTTATCTAACTTACCTTCTAATGTCTTTTCTTTATTGTGTTCAAAATTATATTCATTTTTGTCTTCTAGTGGAATACATTCTGTCACTCTTTCTATGTATCTTCTTCCTCTAAAATCTTTTACTAAGTGAATATCAAAGTTTAATACTCCTACTACTTGTTCTTCTGCTACTTTTTCATTTGTAAACATTCCTAATTTTAAAAGTGAGTTACGAAGAGCGGTTACTAAATCAGGGAATGTTTTAGCATGGTGCGTAAATAAGGTAAACTTACTTGCCACCTGTGCTGCTTGAATCATCCATGCAGCAACGGGGTCTGTTGCAACCTCTCCGATAATATTAACACTACCATCTGTTTTCTTTTGAACGTCTAGACCTTCTTGTCCAGAAATAGTATCGGTTTCTCTAAAGGTTAAAATATTTCTAGTTGGATAAATTTTTCTTAAGTGAAGCTCAAATGCTGTTTCTTGAACTCTTATATTCATGGTTTCATAAATATTTTCAATCATACCCATAAGCATGGTGGTTTTACCAGAACCTTGTTCACCAGTAAGAGAAGTAATTCTTGCTCCTTTTACTAAAAACTTTAGTAATTTAATCGCATCTTCTTTTCCCGGTATGGTAATTAATTGCTCTAATGTTGCTCTTTGTACATCGAACTTTCTTACGAAGAATGCCCATGTTTCTGAAAAGCTTGGTCTTACTACAACAACACGAGAGCCATCCTTCATTTCATTGATTTTATATCCATTGGTATCCGATAACTGTCCCGGATTGTTGTATTTATAGATATTCTGACATACTCTTTTTAGTTCTGCCTCGGTTCCAAATGATAGAAACGCTAAACGAATGGAAACACCCTTAAAGAAAATCCAAATACTATCACAAGCACGAGGCACTTTGTGTTCAATAATTTGATTTAAGTAATCTCCATCTGTTTGAGCAACTTGGCTCAAGAAAGACTCTGGAAGTCCAGATACACCACCAGATACACCATCAATATTCATATCACGGATTTCGTCAATACTACTATAACCTTTATATCTTTGGTAAATTCTTTGTACTAATACATTTAATTTATCTGAAAAGTTTAATACTAAACCTTCTCTTTCATAAATCTCATTAATTTCTTCTTCTGTAATAACATAACAAGGTTTGGTTTCCCCTGCTACATATTTTAAAGAATTTAATTTATATTTTTTGATAATTTCTGTTAATGCTTCATAACCAAATTCTTTTTTATAGGCATAAAGCAAAATATCAAATTTATCTTGTGGTGTTAAAAGAGATGGCACATCAAATGGAATGGTTTTCGAAATATTCATTTCATCAATTCCATATTCTTTTGCTAGTAAATCATAAATTAATTCTTTTACATATTTTTTGTCATTTACATCACCATATGTACAACCTTTTAAGGCTTTTTTCAATTCATATTTTTTATTCTTTCTTCTTTTTAATTCTTCCTCTGAAAGACCTAAATCATATAAATTGACTTTCGTAATTTCATCCATTCTTCTTTTAACATATTCCATCATCTTATCAATCGTATAAGTTTTGTCATCAATGTCAATGGTTACTTCTGGCTCCTCATTTTTCTTTTTATTTAAACGATAAACCAAAATCATGACAGCGACAACTAAGATAGCTAAGATAATTAAGATATTAATTATATTCATTTAGGGTTCCCCTCCCTTACATTTTCATTTGTTGTTCTTTTATTTTTTCTAACATACGGTTTGATAATTCTTTTACTGAATGAATAAACTGTATATTAGGGTCTTCTTCTTTTATGGTTCTTATTTTTAAGAAGTAATCTACCACTTTGCCTTCTTCTGCTGCTTCTGCATATAGACTATTCCAAGGAACAATTGGTAAGTCTTTTAGTTTAAAATATTTTTCTAAATTTCTTCTATTATATTTTGAATCTGAATAGTATTTTCCACAATACAATTCAAAATTTGTTTTCTTTGCTAAATAACCTTTTTCTATACATTCTTTTGCTTGTGCCAAAACATTCATTCGTTGACTTACTCCATAGAACACTATTGTAGATAAATCTAAAATTGTTTTCGTAAAAGGAGTGAGCCCCTTATTTAAATCGATTAAGATTAAATCATAATAACTAGAAGAAGTTTGAATAATTTCAGGATACATCTGTTTTACTTTTTCATAATCTGACTCCATACCTTTAAAATTTTCTAACACTTCTAAGCGGTCTTGAAATACAATTTTAGCATAATTTGTAGTAAACTCTGGTGTCATTTTATTGCTAGATACTGCTTTTATTAATCCGTCGATTCCTGCTTCTAAAGATACTTTAGGAGCACTTCCAAAAATAGCACTTAAATTTCTTTTTTGTTTGTGAATGTCCCAAAAACAACTCTCTATTTCTCTATTATTATATTGTGTGGATAATAGTAAAACTTTTACATTATGGTCAATTGCAAACTGAGTAGCTACAGCAGCGGCAGTTTGTGTTTGTCCTACTTCTTTTTGACTTTCACTCCAAAAAGTTACAATTGGCATCTTAGTACGCTCCTCTTTCTAACATTCTTATTACTTTTTTCAATTCACTTGGGTCCATTCCCTCTAGCAATTCTTCTGCAATGTGAATCACACCTGTTCTATAGTCTTCTGTTAAGTTTTTTAAACGAATTTTTTCTATTCTTTGATTTTCGAAAATAGCGGTTTGGTCTCCTTCTTCAAAAGGAAAATAAATAATCTTTTCATTCCATTTTACTGGTAAGTTAGTTGCTAGATAATTGATATATTCTAATTCTTCTTTACTTTGTTGTTTTGTAAAAAGAATTCTAGTAAGTTCAATTGGCTGTTTTAAATTTTGAATACTTTCTAATCCCCTTTTTATGGAATACGTATCCATTGTTGTAGCAAAATAACTTTTATAGCTATCTTCCAATGCCATATTTTCCAGTGCTAGTCCAGTATCTATATCAATTAAAATATAGTCATATTCCAATTCTGCTACAGCACTTTTTCCTAAATATAAAACAATATCCTGTAATTGTTTAAAACCAATCGCTACATCCATTCCCTCATATGTCGTGATGTAAGAAACAGTAGGAGTCATAGTCGGAATGACATAACGAGCTTTTTGCATGATAGTTGCATCAATGACTAATACCCTTTTTTGAACCATTGTTAGCATTTTAGCAATATAGATTATCCAATCGGTTTTGTCACACCCTCCTATAAATCCTACTTTCTTCATAGTTCCTCCATCATTTTTCTTTTGTTTATTCTACTGCTTCTGCACTTAAACTGTCTAAGTATTTCTTTCTCGTTTCTTTTCTCTGAGTAAGTTGTTTTTCAATATTACTTTCAATATTTGATTTTGCCTCATCTGTATATTTTTGTAATTCACGATTTACGTGATTATTTCTTTGTCCTTGTCCATCACCTTCATTATATCTTGCCCATAAAGCTTGTTTTGCCTCTTCTAACACATTTGGGTTAGAGTTTAATAATGACATTACTTCTGCTGAAATTGGATAAGTTGGTGTAGCTACTTCTTGCATTCCAGGTTCTACATAAGTTGTAGCATATAGCTCAGAACCCCTCATAATAAATGCTTCTACAATAGCATTGCTCATGCTTAATGTCTCATCTTCTGATAAGTTAACCCAAATCGTATTTTCATCATCAACTCCACCAATTTTAGGTATTGTTACTCTTTTTTTCGAAACAACAATATAATCTTCTCCAGAAGGTAATCTTAAACGAATATCAATTACATCATTATCTTTGATTTGAGTTGGTAAAGTAATCATGTTATATTCTTGTTTTCTAACATCTTTTGTTACTTTTTCGTCACTTTTTGTTACGACATCTTTAGTAAGTACTGCATTTGCTTTCATATTTACTTTTGCTACCAAAGGAATATTACTTAATGTAACTGCTTCTTTTTGATTATTGCTATTTTGTTTATAGTAAGAACCATCTGGATTTTTAAATATTCTTACTTGTATTCCATTTTCCTCTATGTATAAATAGCTATCCCCTGTAGTAGAGTCTTTTCCAGTTGAAACAGAATTTCCTTTATCGTCTTGTAAAGAATAATTCTTAATTGCTTCCATATTTCCAAAAGAATTGCTTGGTACTAATGTTTTATCAATTACTTTTGTTGTAATCATATCTTCTGTAATTTCTTGTCCTGAAGCTGCATCTTTTGCTAAAACATAAATCGTAACAGAATTCTTCTTTGCTTCTTGCTCTGCCTTTTTCAAACTAATTAATTGCCATAATAAAAGCCCTACTATAATAGATGCGATTAACAGCATTGTTAACATTCCTAATAGGAATGAATTTCTTGATTTTCTTTGCATAGGATTGCTTGCCATATCGTATTTCCCCCTTAAACTATTATAAAATATAAATATCGCTATTTTCTATAATTGTACAACACTTTTCGACTAAATACAATGAATTCATCTATTGTTACAGAAATATCACATTTACGTAATAAACTTGTAATTTTGCAAAACAAACTCATGAATTACAGCAGATACGCCATTTTGGTTATTATCTTTTGTGATATAATTTGCTACTTGTTTTAAAGCCGGTATACTATGTCCCATTGCCACTCCCAATCCTGCCATTTTTATCATTTTTTTATCATTCATATTATCTCCAATAGCAAGGACTTCTTCATTTGCTATCCTCTCTTTTTCCATAATTTTCTCAATTGCATTCCATTTATCTGTTCCTTCTTTTGTGATTTCCGTATAGAAATACTCAATTGATACTTTTTCTGTTCCCTCTTTAATCCATTTTCTCGACATATGCGAAATATCTAAAACATCAATTCCTTTTATTTTTCTTAATTTTCTTACAATACTAGAAAAAATAGAGGAATCTTTATCACAAACTGTCATTTTCAAAAAATGTTTTTGCTGTGCTTCTTTTACATATTCATATATATTTTGTACAATATGAATTCTAGTCTTTTTGGTTTGACTTTTTTTACTATTTTCATAATGATAAAAAGAAACATTATAATTTAAGGATTTTGTAATAACCTCTTCTTCTGTGTATAAATTATAGTAAATACTATTATTGTCACAAATTTCAATCAACTGTAATAACGTTTCCTTTGGAATATCATTTTCATATAAAATTTCACTTTTTTGCATATCATAAGCAAGAGCACCATTTCCCGAAATAAGATAATGGCCTACTTCTAATTCTTTTGCTATATTTTCTACAGAACTTAAAATTCTTCCGAGAAGCAAGCACAATTTCTGCTCCTTTTTGTTTTGCCATTTGAAGTGCTGTTTTATTTTCTTTTGAAATCTCACTATAAGAATTTAATAAAGTCCCATCTAAATCAATTGCAATTAACTTGTACATTTTTTCCTCACCTTTCTACATTTCGGGTAAATTATAACGATATAATTTAGTTTTTACAAGAAAATACAAAAAATTCACAAAATTTTCATATTTTTTTGCATAATTTACCAGAATATATTTTTTATAACTACACATGATATATATTGAAAAAGCAATCATGTTTTTTCGATTCAAGAAAAAGAATTAATCCTATAGGAGGTGAAAAAACAAATGGCAAACAACAGTAATAGCAACCAAAAAGTAGTTCCAGAAGCTAAAGAAGCTCTAAATAAATTCAAATATGAAGTAGCTTCAGAAGTTGGAGTTAACTTAAAACAAGGATATAACGGAGATTTATCTTCTAAAGATGCTGGTAGAATCGGTGGTAACATGACAAGAAAATTAATTCAACAAGCTGAAAACCAAATGATTAACAGATAGTTTTTGTATATCAAAAAAGAGAGGTTCTTAAAAGTTTTTCTATTTTTAAGAACTTCTCTTTTTTGTTTCTATACCTTTTCTGTAAAGCGGCTAAAATCATAAATATGAAACATATTCATTTCTAACAATTTTCAATTCTCTAATCTTTTATTTTATCGCTCCACATTCTTGTAATATCTGTTCTACACATTCATGAATTGTCATATCCGGATTTTCAGTATAATATTCAAAATTCCCAAACTTCTTGCATTTGTCTTCAAAACTTCGCTGATTTCTTTTTCTAATCTCATTTCCATTATGTATAGCTCTAATGACATCTTCTAAGCTAATTTTGGATAATATTCTTCTAAAATTTTTTTCTTCCTTATAATCATCAATAAATTTAAAATTCTCTTTATAAGCACTATTAATTCCTTTTACATATTGTTTTCTATGCGAAATAGAATTTATTTGTTGTTTTTTATGCAATATCATCCATAAATCAAATGAAAAATTACTATACCCTAATGTATAATCTAAATTTTTATTTATCTTTTTTACTTCTTTTAAATCTTTTAATGTTACCAAAAACTGATTTGTGTGGACTTCTTGATTACTTTCATAGTCACATATATGAAAAGCTTTCGTTTTATAGATAGCTGGTATTAACTTTGTCCTACTTATTATTGATTTACTTACTTTTATATCAAATTTAACCTTATATGGTATCTGTTTAGAATTGTTAATCAATTCTTATAAATGCTCAAAATACCACTTCTCAGTTTCCCCTTCTACCGACAAATAATACTGATTACATATCTTTTTAAGCATATCCTCTTCCTTTCTTTATTCGTCTATAAAAACTCCAGAAAAATCAATATTTTTGATTGCTCCATATTTATTAATAAAATAATTTTTCATGTAATCTTCCGTATTTCTAACACCATTTTTTCCACTTGTTCCAAAATCAGATAAAGAATAATGAACACTTCCGTTCTCTTCTTTTTCTACAAATTTTATTTCATCTCTTCTCAATAAAGTATTATTGAGAAATATTGGATTATGTGTATTAAAAATTAATTGAGCACTTTTTTTATTAATTTCATCATTATGAAAAATATTAATAATATTCATAATAGCCATTGGATGAATAGAAGCATCTAATTCATCTATCACTATGGTTGCCCCTGCGTTAATTGTTACTAGCAATAGTGGAAAAATATTTAAAAATCGGATAGTTCCAAACGATTCAAACAGTTCTGCCGGTAAAATAGCCTTTTCTTTTGTCCCCATTATCTGTATCATAGATAATGGTTCTACAGAATCTTTATCTTGATTAATTGGATAAGCTATATTTTCTGAAGTTAATCCAAAATCTCTTGCAATCTTATTTAAAGATTCATCGATATAATATTTTTTTTCTTTATCTTTAGAAGATATCATTGGAGAAAAACGAATCATATCTGCATGATATAAAATTTTAAATTTATTTTTAAACCAATCATAGATGATATCATATATTTTCTTGCTATATAATGTTTTAAAAATACCACTTAGAAATAGTTCTTGTTTATCCAAATTAGTTTGTGAAATTTTCTCAGCTGTTTCTTTCGAAAAGCTTTCTATAAAATAGTTTTGTATTGTTTCTATTTTTCCAAATTTTACTGTATCTGTTCTTTTATATATAAAAACATTATTAATCCATAATTCTTCTGTTGTTATTTTTCTATCATAGTTAGAATCTAGAAAAAATCCTAGTTCTAGTTCTAATTTTAACTCTATTATCATTTCTTCTACTAAAAATCTTATATCGAAGAATACTGGCTGTATTTGTTTATTATCTATATTTGGAATGAGTTCTAATTTATCTACTGCTGCATTAGGAGTTGTAATTTCATCATTGTTTTTTATATTTCCTCTTAATATCATAGCACGAAATACTTCCATTCCAGCTATGATATTTGTTTTTCCAGATGAGTTTGGACCATATATAGCAGCAGTAGATAATGCTTTTACTTCCTTTCCCTTTATTTTCTTACTCAATAAACTAAATTCTAAATCTTTTATTTTTTGTGCAGGAACCATTTTAAAATCCATTTCTTCTCTAAACGACTTAAAATTTTTCATTTTAAATTCTAATAGCATATGCTCCTCCTTGCAATTTTGCAATAAAATTGCAAAATCTTTTATTATTATACTATTATTATATAATATATTCAATATATTATGTATATTTTTGCAATATTTTTACATTTATGTATTGTCTATTAACTTTTTCAATGTATGTTTTAAACATATATTTTCTATGTACTATTTCATATTTTAAAAAACTATCAAAAAAACAGGAGTCTTTCTATTTTTTTTTGAACTCCTGTTTTCTTTTCCTACTTTCTATTATGCCTCTGGAACTACTAAACCATAGTTCTTTCCATCTTTTAATTTGTAAATTATATTAACCTTTCCTGTTGCTAGATTAATAAATGCTAAAAAGGTATTGGCTGGTTTTTCTTGCAATTTTAATTTTGCATCTTCTGGGTCCATTGGTTTAATTTCATAATATAGTTCTTTAATAATTTCATCTTCTATTTCATGCTCTTTTTGTCCTAATACATTTTCTTTTTCTTTGATAGAAGCCTCTTTGTTCATTCTTTCTTTTTTGGTTTTACTTTTTCTTATTTGTCCTTCTAAAATATCAATATCTTTATCAATAGAAGCATATAAATCTTTATGAGCTGTTACCGCTTTATAAGTATCATTTTTAACATTTAGTCTCATTTCTGCAATTTGTTCTTCTCTTTCTGTTCTTAGCATAACAATCACATCAAACTCATCAAAATATTTTGCTAACCTTTCTGCTTTTTTCTCTACATAGTTTTTGATAGCATCTGTTACTTCTAAATCTTTTCCTGATATTTTTAAATTCATCATATAAACCACTCTCCTCTTTTTATGATATCTTTTGTTTCTTGGTTATATTTCTATTATATCTTTGATTTTGCTTTTTGGCAAGCTCTAATTTTCTATTAACTTATCTACATTTTAAAACACCAATAGGTCCGTCAAGCGGACCTATTGGTATGAGAGTCTTGGCTCTCTTCTTCCTCATCTGATGTCCAGATGAAGAAGATAAAAAGGGTAAGAATGGCAAGCGTTCCAATAATCGACATCACTTTCCATCCACTAAAGACTGCGATTACCAAAAAGGCAACCCACAGTGCCATCGTCACGAGCACACCTGCTTTTGACATTTTGATTCCTCCTAAAAAAGTATTACTTCATCCTCTTTATTATACAACACTTTACATAAAAATGCAAAAAGAAGAACTTTTTTAAAATAGTTCTTCTAATCGATAGGTTTTTTCTAATTTATCATCCATATATAGTTTAGCAATTAAACTTAATTCTTTTATTACATTTTCTGTTACCTGGAAAGAATAAAGTTTCTTTGGACTAGCCGATACGATATAGCAAAGAGCAATTTGTGTTCCTTGACACATTTCTATTACACTTTTGTCTTGTTTTGCACATATTTTACACTTTACCCCATTTTCCTTTAAACTAAAATAACGAAGGTCTTCCGTTTGTTTACAGTTTGTACAATTTGTGATTCTTGGCGAAAATCCTAACAAACTCATCAAACGAATGGTAAAAATAGCTAAAATTAGTTCTAAATCTTTATCTGTTTGCGAAATGGTATAGAGAGTATTCAAAAAAAGTTGTAAAATAGAGTAACAATTTTCATTTTCTGTCGTTACATCACGAATGATTTTATCGATATGTATTGCATATTTTAATTTGTCTAAATCAGTCCTTAAATTATAGAATACTTCTATTATCTCACAGGAATTTAAATGATAAGTGCTTGTCCCTTGATAAAGCATATACTCCCCAAAGCACAGTAGCTGTGTACCTGCTAGGAGCAAGCTTTTCGGTTTTCTTGCTCCTTTGGCAGCACAAGCTATTTTTCCCATTCCCGGTGTGAGAATGGTCAGCATTTTATCAAAATCCCCCATATTATTTTCGGTTAAAATAATCCCCTTGGTCTTGATTGTTCCCATCTTTTTCCGCCTCTAAATTTTTTTCTACTTCTTCGATTTGCATTAGTTCAACAAAAGTATTAATATCCCCTGTTTTTTTAAAGGTATTCCAAGCCATTTGTTTTATCATGCCATCATCTCCTTCTTGTCTTATCTTTTGTGTTTTTCAAAGTTTTTATACGAGCTTTTTAATTGTTTTTAAATCGATTTACAATGGAATCTTTTTGTTGCCAATCTTCTCGTACTTTCACCCAAAGTTTTAAATTTACTTTACAATCCAACATTTTTTCTAAATCTTGTCTAGCATAACTACCAATTCGTTTTAGCATTGCTCCTTGTTTTCCAATAATGATTCCTTTATGTGAATTTCTCAAACAATAAATAGTTGCCTCTATATCGTAAATTTCTTCTCCTTTTGTAGTATTTCTCAGTTGCATCTTTTCTGTTTCTATATAAATGCCATGAGGTACTTCTTCGTCTAATAGCTTTAATGCCTTTTCACGAATGGTCTCTTCTACTATTTGTCTTTCTGTTTGGTCAGTATACTCCTCAATATCATAATATGCAGGTCCTTGTTTTAAGTTCTTCTCAATTTCATCTAATAACAAGTTTACATTTTCTTTTTTGGTAGCACAAATAGGAACAATCTCCAAAAAATCATATTCCTTTTGATAAAGGTCAATTAAAACTAATAGTTTTTCCTTTTCGATTAAATCAATTTTATTTAAAACTAAAATAGTCTTCTTTTTTGCTTCTTTTATTTTTTCTAATAAAATGGTTTCCCCTTTACCTATTTCTTTTTTGGTAGCATCTACTAAAAGCAGTACCAAATCTACATCTTTAATCGTTCCATAAGCGGTATCTAACATCACTTCTCCCAATTTTGTTTTTGGTTTATGAATCCCGGGTGTGTCAATAAAAATGATTTGAGCATTTGGGCGATTCACAATAGCTTTTATTGCTGTTCTTGTTGTTTGAGATTTATTTGCTGTAATTGCTACTTTTTCTCCTGTCATACTATTTAACAAAGTAGATTTTCCTACATTGGTTTTTCCTACTAGTGAAACAAAACCAGACTTAAACATATTATCCATTGATTTCTCCTTTATTATACTCGCTCCTGTTTGCTAATTTTGTAAAATTTAGGGAGCTTATTTAATCTTTTTTTATTTTATCATAAGTCTAGGAAAAGAGCAAAAAAATCCCCCTATAAATTCTATCAAAAATTGATAAAACCTATGGGGGAAATCTTTCTTATGACTGACTTATGGTTAAAATAGAAATCCATCCGATAGATTCATTTCTAGCTTGCAATTGTTCCTCTAAACTCTCTCTCTTTTTAAAGTAAGTAATAGCAAGCAAGTAATAAATTTTGTCAGTCAAAAGTTCAACAAGATTCTATACTATTATATCATATCTCTTACAAAAAGTCGAATTTTAAAAATCGTACATAAGATTTTCAAGACTTAAACTTTAGTTTATTAGTATTCATCCCTACTTTTTTACTTCTATTGTCTTAACTTTCACTATTTCTGGATATTGATGTTTTTCATTTGTCAGTTCTCATTTGAATTAACTTCCTATTGTTTTATGCAATTTATATTAACCTTTTTTGTTAAACTTGTGTATCATCTTTTTACATTTTGTTGTATTAATTTTTGAAACTCATCTTATTTTAAGTAATTAAAATACTGCACCCCCTATTATATAGTCATATAAATAAGGGATGCAGTTAGTGCTAAAAAATATTACATACCAGCGAAGATAACCATTCTAAGCAAATCAGAAGAAAATCCACTGTTTGATACAAAGAAGGTATTTGTTCACGCAATTCTGGAGCGAAATTTGCCAGTACAACCAATAAAATTGCACCTAAAAAAATACGAGAGATATTTTTTGCTACTTTGTAAAAAATCCGCCAGAACATTGTCCACGTAGCAATTGTTTGTGATATGTTCTTCTTCGCGTGTTTGCCAGTATGTTTTTTTGCTGTAGGAGTTTGCTTAGTGCTGTTAATACTCTTTGTCATTCGGTAATCCTCCTTAATTTAGTGCAACACACCTAGCTTCAACTAAATGGTTCCTAATGATATAATACCACATTTTGCATAAAAATGCAATTTATTAGAGTCATGTGTCAGCGTTGCCAAACAGCTCTTAGCACAAAATATCTATTCTTTTGCTAATACTGTTTCTCAATTTTAAGTTCCTTATTCAAACGTAACTTGTGCATCTTCTGGACAAATACTAATAAAAGTATTTCCATCATTTACATTAAGGATGTTTCCATTCAAATCTTTATAAATGGTTTTCGCTGTTCTTGCTTCTTTCGTACAAGTAATTTCTTGTGCTTTCCCATTGGTAATATAATAGCCTTTTTTTGTTCCTGTATCTTTTAATCCTTGACGGTCTTTTTTCTCTGGGTCATTTAAAGTATAATTCTGTGCAAATGTAATAATTAAATTCTTTGCGGTTACCGGTTCTCCTGTTTTGAAATCAGTTTGCTCTTTTCCTCTAGCATAACGAGTATAACGTTTTGTTTCACTATTATAAGTATAGCTTACTTTATGTAAGGTAGAAAACGGAATTGTTACTTTATTAGCTAATGTTTCTGATGATAATTCGACTTCTGTTGGTACATAATGAAGTACGCTTTGTTCTGAAGAAGTCGTTCTATATTTTTTCTTTTGTGCTATTTTCTGAATATTAGCAATACTTGTCATAACATTATGTGGTGCTGCTTTTTGTTTTATTCTTCCAAAGTCCTTTTCACTTTCTGTAAGTCCATTAATATTATTTACTTTATATGTAGAAATATCAGATTGAGCTTGTGGACTCCAACCATAATGTACATAAATAGCATCATGTTCTAATGCATAATCTAAATAATAATGTCTAGAACTTCGAACTGGTCCAATTTGAGAAACATCTACATTTTTAAATAAAGCCATTAATCTAGTTTCTCCACCTTCTGCTAAAATCTCATAAACACAGTAAGCCTGATTTAATCCAGATTGTGGCCAAGCATCTTTATGATTATCTATCATAACAGCAATGGGTCTATTGTCTCCGGAAAAAATCTTAATTTCCGGCTGTTTTTCATCTTTTACTCCTTCTTCTGAGCCAAGCCAGACTGCTTGGCCTTGTCCATTATTTTTATCCATCATAAACTTATAGGCAAGTAGTCCTCCTGCTATTAAAATAACGATTATTAAAATAATAATTAATACTAGTTTTGTTCTTCCTTTTTTTGCTGTTTTGCTCATATCCATACTCCTTTATTTTTTCCTTTTTTTACTTTATAACATGACAAACAAATGCAACAATACGGTCAAAAAACAGAAAATAAGCAACGACTAATGCATTAATTGCAGAAATAACAACGGCTCCTGCTCCTACATCTTTTGCTAGTTTTGCCTTTGGGTGGTACTTGTCTGTATATAAATCTACGGTTGTTTCAATTGCTGTATTAATCATTTCCGCTATAATAACAAGGCAAATTGCAAAAGTAAGTACAATACATTCAAATGTGTTTAATTTGGCAATAAATCCTATGATAATAATAACAATAGCCATCACTAATTGAATACGTATATTTCTTTGACTTTTGATGCTATAGCTAATCCCATTTACCGCGTTTTTACAAGCATCTGCAAAATTACGATTATATAGTCTATGTTCTTCTTGCTCTTTTTTCATATTTTTTACCTACCTATATTTAATTTATTTAAAATCATTTCTTCTTTTTCTCTCATCTCTTGTTTTTCCTGTTCTTCCATATGGTCATATCCCATTAAATGATAAAAACCATGAACTACCATATAAGATAGCTCTCTTTCGAAACTATGTCCATATTCTTCTGCTTGTATTTTTACTTGTTCTATGGAAATGACGATATCTCCTAGCACATCATATTCGTTTTGTTTCATCCTTATGTTAGGTATTTCTTCTCTTTCAAACATAGGAAAAGATAAAACATCTGTCGCCTTATTGATTCCTCGATATTGTTTGTTACGCTTTCTAATTTCTTCTGGCACAGTTAAAGTAATACTAACATATACATTCTTGTTTTCTAATTTTTCTTCTTGAAAACAAGTCTGTATAATTTGTTCAATTTGTTCTTCCCACTGGCTGTTTTTATCCATTTTTTCATATTCGATTTCTACTGCTCTCACTACTTAAATGGACCTCCTACTTCTCTAATTTTTGATTTATATAACATTATATAAGAAACGCCCCTTTTTACGAGCGTCTCTTTATTATCCTATTTTTTTTTGAGCCTCTTTCATTTTTTTATAGACTTTTTCTCTTGTTACTGCTTTCTTTTTCAATTGTCTCATAACCCCTAATTTGACTAATCGTGTTTTATAAAATTGAATAACTTTATCATAATTTTTTTTACTTGCACATAATTGTTTTAAATCATTTTGAATAAATAAAATTTCTCTTTGTTTTTCATATTCTTCTGGTTCTTCTTCTTTTCTTTTTTGTATTTGTTTATATTGATTCCAGAATTTTTTATATTCTTCTCTTTGTTTTGGCTTGTCCCAATAAATTTTAGTAGATAAAAGACGAATATTATAATCTTCAATTAGAGTAAGTAACATTTTATACGCAGCCTGTCTTTTTTTAGCAATACGAGTATCTATAATTAAGCTTCTAATGTCTTTTAATAATTTTATATAGCATTGTTCTGCTACTACTAAAGGTAAACTATGAGTAAATAATTGCCTACTAATTCCTAATAATAGCATTTTTTTCTCAATACAATCAATTTGGTCTAATTTTCCTACAGAAAAACGGTCAAATTGATTGTATTGTTCCATAATTTCCTTGTAATTTTGCTCTTGGTCAGAACCTTGTATTTTAATGGGTAAAATATCTGTAATGTATTGTTCTAGTGCATCAAAGATTTTTTGAAAAACTTGCTGTTTCTCTTTTGCCGTTAACTGGTCTGCTAACTGTACAGAATAGTGTTTTAAAAGTCCTTTATATAACACATCCATCTTATCACAATAAAATTCTTGGTATCGTTTTAATAGTTTTTCCTTTTCTAATTGTCTTACGGTTTCATAGTCTAAATCTAACAAATATTTTTGTTTTTTATATTTATATTCTAAATATTGCCTTTCTTTTAAATGTGTAATTTCATAATACTGTGCTAGAGCATTTTTTTCAAATTCTGTTCCTTTTCCGTTTTTCACCTTTTTATAGATAGAATCCATAATATATTTATCAATCGATTCTAAATAAAGAGCAAAAGCCTCTTCATATCTTTTTTCCATGCTTTCTTTTTTTTCTGGAATTTCTTGTTTTTTGTTCTGAATGTAGATTTCGTATTGTTTTAAAACAGTTCCTCTTTTCAGAGAAATCATCATTCCATTTAGTCCAACTCTCGTTGGAATCAACAGTTTGGTGATAGTCGTCGTTATTTTTGAAAAAAACGTTTTTTCTGAATCAATTACTTTCAGTCCTCTTTGCTCCATACCAATCATCCTTTCAAAATATGATTTTTTCCTTTGTGCCTATTTTCTCTAAAACTTCATAAATAACTTCTACTTCTATCCAACCATCTTGTTCTTTTACATTAATAATTTCATCTTGTACTTTATTTAACTCTCCGATTTGTTTTGTCAGTTCTTCTCGTGCTTTTTCAATTGCTATTTGTTTTGCTTGTTCATAAGTATATTTGATTGGTTTTTCTTCTATTTCAAAATTGTGACATGTCACAATACTTACGGGTAGATAAAAATCAGAAAATAGTTTTAGATTTTTTTTCGTTTCTATTGTATCATACTTTTCAAAATTTGAAAGCTTTTTGTATAAATTTATTTTAAAATTCTGAATTTCAATACGATATTTTTTCTCCTCTTTTCCTGTTTTTTCTCTTAACACTTGGCTTAACTCTACCTTTTGGCGATTGGTATACCAGACTTTAGCTTGCACTTCTCCTGAAGCATGCACATAACGAACTCCTGTGTATTTTCCTTCCATCCAACCTCCGATTAAAGGGGTTCCTTGTTTTACTACATCTCCTTGTTTTACTAGGGCAGTACCATTTGCAGCATCTATCTTTTCAATTTTACCTTCTTTATCTGAAACAATATTACAATATTCGTTTTCTGGTACTAATTCTGGCTTTTCTTGTGCTTCTACTATTTTTACAATAGCATTGGTTCCTTTTAGTTCAATTCCCACCCATGCTAAATCAGAGCGATTTAAACGAATATCATTAATAATTTTTTTGGTATCTATTTTCCCTTTCCATTTTCCAATCGTTAATCCATTTTGTTTCACACTATCTAAAATAGTTGAAGAATCTATTTTTTCTGTTCCTTGAATTTCAATATTCCAAACAAAATTAGATAAAACAAAGATTCCAACTACTACAAGTAAAAGAAAGCCAGCAAAAAGTTTTCTCTTTTTATATTTATGTAGAAAAAAAGGTAGTCCATCTTTTTTCTCAATTTTGATTTTACATTTTGTTTTATTTACTACTTGTTTCACTTTTTTAAAATCAGATATTCCTAAATTGGTATGTAGTATACTAGAGTTTTCCCTCTTACTATTCCATAACAAAATGCCTTTTGCTGTACAAATATTAATAAATCTCTCAATAAAATATCCTTCTACTTTAATTCTTACATAACCACGTAAATAATTCCATAGTATTTTGAAAAACACAAGTTTAGTCCTCCTCATCAAATGTTCTTTCTAAATCCACACTTTCAATTTTCCCACTAATCATAATGTCGTCTTCTGTCATTTGTTTTAAATTTAAATTAAATCCATTAATATTAAGTGCTCCAATATGAGTATTTATTTTTATAAAAAAGTCTTCATATTCTAATATTCCTTTATAGTTTTCGATTAGTAATTGTTCAAAACCTACAATCGTTAATCTAGGAGCATTTCCTATCACTTCTTGTGGCAACTCCAAAATGTGATTTAGCTTTTCATTTATATGGTGTGTTTTTTTTACCTGTTTTCTTTTCATCTGTGCCTCCTTTTTTATCTTTCAAATTCGTCTAAAGATTTAAATTCATATCCTTGTGCTCTTGCTTCTTCAATAATACTCCCTAATACACTAGTATTTGTTTTTGAATTTCCATGTAATAACATGATTTCTCCATTATGAAAATTATCGATAATCATCTTTCTTCCTTTTTCTTCACTTGGCTGTTTCTTTTCATCATAATCTAAATAAGCAAAACTCCACATAGTTGTTTTATATCCTAAATTTTGAATTTGTTCTAAGGTCCTTTGGCTATATTCTCCCATAGGTGGTCTTAAATATTTCATTTCATAGCCCAATTTTTCATAAATAGATTGATGTAGTTTCATTACTTCTTCTTTTAATTGTTCATCTGATAAATCTGGCATACTTTTATGATTTACTGTATGATTTCCTACAATATGACCTTCTTGTATCATTCTTTTTACTAAATCTTCATTTGTATTGAAATAATGTGCTGTGATAAAAAAAGTGGCTGATACGTTTTTTTCTTTTAACGTATCTAAAATTTGATTAGTATATCCCGCTTCATATCCTTCATCAAAGGTGAGATAAATTATTTTTTTATCTTTGTTTCCTAATGCTATTCCATTATATTGGTCTAATAAAACTTTATTTTCCTTTCCTAAATCAGGCTGAACATGATTTGCTTCTCTTTTTATTCCCCATCCAATTTTTTTATTACTTACTGCTTGACTAGAGACAGTTATATCTCTAGTTTCATATTCCTCTTGCATTTTAAGTACCCCAAAGGTAAAAATCCCTAATATTACAAAAGCAGACATGTAAAGAATAATGTTTTTTGCTCTCATTGAAATATCCCCCTATCAATTTTCATTTTTCTTATTGACATTATCCAAAATATGGATTATATTGGTTAAGTGATTGGAAAATTAAGGTAATTTATTCGATGCTGTCGAATTGTGTCTTTTCCAATATTGCTGCATTACTTATATAATATATATTAGAGGGGAGATGGATATATGTTAAATTTTGTGATATGTGATGATAACAAAACAATTTTAGAACGCTTATCCAAAATGCTAGAATCCATTTTCATGGAACAAAATTATGATGCAGAAATAACGCTAAAATGCACAGAGCCGCAAGAGCTTGTTAACTATATAAAAGAAAATTCTGTAGATGTTGTTATTTTAGATATTAATTTAAAATCAAATGTTTCTGGCTTGCAAATTGCAGAGGAACTTAGAAAATTTAATAAAAACTTCTATTTAATCTTTACCACAGGACATTTAGAGTATGCACTCCTCGCCTATCAGGTAAAAACATTTGATTATATCCCCAAACCGGTAACAATGGAAAGATTAGAAAATACAGTAAGAAGAGTTTTTGAAGATGTCTCTACTAACACTAGTCAAACCAGATTTATACGAATTCCAAATAAAAAAATAGTCATAAAAATATCTGAAGTTCTATACCTAAAAAAAGACGGAATGAAAATTATTTATCACACTATCACAGCAAATTATGAAGCTTATTCTTCCTTTAGTAAAATAGAGCTTACTTTACCAAACAACTTTGTTAGATGCCACAAATCTTATGTAGTCAATGTCAATCATGTAAAAAACATATTAGAAAACAAAAATCTAATTGTCCTTACAAATGATGAGACCTGTCTAATCGGTCCAAAATACAAAAGTAAATTAATGGAGGTACTTAACAATGACAGAAACCATAAACAATATTTGGAATGCTTTAATCATGCCTAATGAATTAGTCTTAAAAATTATTACAAGTCTTCTGACTTTTTTAGAGGCTTATGTTACAATGAATTTGTTTACTACAATTCTAAACGTAAAACCTAACAAGAAACAACAATTATATTATGTTTTAACTATTTCTATAACTACTATTATTTCTAGATGTTTTATCCCTATTCCATATGGAACCTTTTTCAATATTCTTGTTGTTTTTCTTTCTGTTTTATTTATCTTTAAATTACCCGCTATACAAAGTATTGTAGCGGTGCTTATTCCTTTTATATTCTCAGTTTTATTTGAGTCTATGCTTTCAAAGGTGTTTGTTCTATTCTTCGACATTACCTATGAATACGCTTCTACTATACCAATCTATAGAATTATATTTATGTTAGTCATTTATGCTATTATATACATTACTTATCAACTTTGTAAAAAATTAAATATTAATGTTACTATCTTAGATGGAATTGATAAAAAAAGCAAAAAAACATTAATTTCTATGTTGTTATTATTTATGATTACTCTATGTATGCAGTTATATCTAATTTATTTTTATAGTGATACCTTACCAACAGTCATCACTCTTATTAGTATGCTTGTTTTAATAGCTTATTTCTATATTAGTTTCTATAGTTTATCAAAAACTATGAAATTGTCACAAGTAACAGAGGATAATAGAACTTTACAATTATATAATCATACATTAAGTGTTCTACATGATGATATCCGAGCTTTCAAGCATGATTTTAATAATATCGTTCAAGCCATTGGTGGGTATGTTGCAACAAATGATATTAATGGACTTGCTATCTATTACAAAGATTTATTAGAAGATTGTCAAACGGTTAATAATTTAACTACTTTAAGTCCTGAAGTAATTAACAATCCCTCTGTATATAGTATATTAGCATCAAAATATCATTTAGCTGATGACAAAGGAATCAAAATTAATTTAGATATTTTCTTAGATATAAATAAATTAAATATAAAAATATATGAATTAACTCGTATTCTTGGTATCTTATTAGATAATGCTATTGAAGCTGCAGAAGAATGTGAAAAAAGAATTATTAATGTAGAATTTAAAATAGACCCATTAAGACATAGACAGTTAATTATTATAGAAAATACTTTTAAAAATAAGGATATTAATACAGAAATTATATTTAAAAAATCTCATACTTCAAAAGAAAATCATTCTGGTTTAGGTTTATGGGAAGTAAGACAATTATTAAAAAGAAATAATAATTTAAATTTATATACTACTAAAAATGATGAATTTTTTATTCAGCAATTAGAAATATACAATATAGACAACTAGAAAAGAGAGACGAAATGTCTCTCTTTTCTAGTTGTCGTTTATTCATATCTTAAGGATACTTAAGGATATGCGAATTTAATTAATCTTTTCGGATTAAACTAGCTGGCATTTTGGGCTGATGGAAGATTCCGAATATCATACAAGCGGTATTGGTATTTTTTGCGTATTTTTCTGCGACTTTTGCTAAGAATTTTAACATTTTAATTTCCCCCTTTAATTTCTATATATGTTAGTACATATATTGATATAATAAAGATTAGTGCCGGCTACATCTTTATCCTCCTACTTTATTACTTCATTTACTTCGTCTTTTGTTTCATATATTTCATATCCATATTTATTGCCTGTAAGTCGATAGGCAAATCTTGTAATCGTTATTGTTTGAAACAACATTCCAAATAGAATTAAATTAGATATAGTGGAATCTTGAATCAATAAGGAAATTAATAAACTAACTGTTAAAACGATATATGATAAATTTCTTTTCTTCCTTCTATCTTGTTTTCTTAAAATTGGTACATTTTCTGTATCTGCTGGTGCATATTTCGTAATCATCATAATGGCAAATATCCACACTAAAGCTACCATAACATATTTTAAATAAATTGGGCTTAATATGATACTTTTACTTAAAAAAGCATTTCCACAATACATTAAGGTAGTTGCTATAATACAACCAATGTGTGTATGTAAATGAAACCCTCCAGATGTCATACGATATGGTAAAATAACAAAAAATGCTAATAATGCTAATTGCCATATTCCTAATAAATAAGCTATTAAAAATAAGATAAATAGCTTTGGAATTTCTCCAATTATGTTTTGTAATCCATATTGAATTACTTCTGCTCTTTGCTCATCTATTTCCGGCATAGCTATTTTCATTTTTCTTATGAGTATTTGGCAAATTTTTTCTACCATGTTCTCACCTTAGTTCTTTTTTTACATTGGACTTAGTTTACTCTTTTTTCGACATGTTTTAACAAAATATACGTAAATTCGCTTATTTCCTTCATGAATCTTATTTATTCTTTTTTCATATATGCTTTTTACCTTTTTATAAAATTTACATAAGGAGTATAGCTTTTGTTTTATTTTTATTGAATTCGCTAGTCTCTCTAGTGAATTCAATAATGATATTCTCTATTTTATAAGTAAACATATGAATCGATATAAATTATACAAAATGCACTATAAAAGTTTTACAAAAAGAAGTTAGG
>DBFJJM010000116.1:0-14889 GCA_048393175.1 Candidatus Merdicola sp. | reverse complement strand
CAAATAAACTATTGATTCTAACAATCGTATTTGCTCTTTGCACATTATGTTTATTTACTAGTTCTTTTGCAGCAGAAAATGGATTGCAAAAAGCAGGAGATGAAGTACGTAATGTAGTAGGTGGAGCTGAAAATGTGGTAGAAGATGCTGGAAAGAGTGCTGCCAATGGAATTCGTGGTGGACTTAACGCAGCAGGTGATGCTACCAATAACGCTATGGAAGGCATAAAAAACGGAGCAGAAGACACTAAAAACATGACAAGAAATGGTGTAGAAGGTACAAGAAATACGATTACTTCTACTACAACAGACATGACAGATAATGGATATAATGCTACCAGAACTGCAACTGGAACCGGATTTGCTGGAGCTAATAATGTATGGATGTGGTTCATTTTAGCTGTTATCGCACTTGCTATCATCGGTCTTGTATGGTATTATGCAGCACAAAACAATCAAAGAAATCACATAGATTAAAAAAGGGCGTGTATACACACGCTTTTTTTTATGTTATAATAAAAAAAATAAAAAAAAGAGGTAAGAAAATGGCTACTATTTGTAAGAATCCTATTGCAAAACATAATTATGAAATTTTAGATACTTTAGAAGCAGGAATTGTTTTAAGTGGTACGGAAATTAAATCCATTCGTCTAGGAAAAGTAAATTTAAAAGAAAGTTATGCGATTTTACATAATGGAGAATGTTTTATAGAAGGATTACATATTAGTCCTTATGAACATGGTAATATTTATAATAAAGACCCACTAAGGAGACGTAAATTATTACTAAGCAAAAGAGAAATTACTAAATTAATTGGTCTTATCAAACAAAAAGGATATAGTCTCATTCCTCTTAGTCTTTACTTTAAAGGTAGTTTTGTAAAAGTAGAATTGGGAATTGGAAGAGGTAAAAAATTATATGATAAACGTGAAGACATAAAAAAACAGGACGCCCAGAGAATGCTCCAAAGAGAATATAAAAATCATTAAAGAGGCAGAGTTAAACTCTTCCTCTTTGTGTTTTTGGAATTTTTTCCATTTCATTTTGTTTCTTTTTTAAGCTTTATTACTAGAGCCAAATACATCTCTTATTTTGTGTTGTACAGTTTGTTTTATTAAATCTCTTGCCGGCAACAAATACTTTCTTGGGTCAAACACACTTGGTTCTTTCATAAAGACTTCTCTTATCGCTCCTGTCATAGCTAGTCTTAAATCTGTATCTACATTAATTTTCGATACACCTTCCTTACTTGCTTGCTGTAAAATTTCATCTGGTACACCTTTCGCTCCAGGAATATTTCCCCCATATTGATTGCATTTTTCTACTAATTCTGGTATTACACTAGAAGCTCCATGTAATACAATTGGAGTATTGGGAATACGCTGTTTTATTTCTTTCAAAATATCAAATCTTAATTTGGCTTCTCCCTTAAATTTGTACGCTCCATGACTGGTTCCTATTGCAATAGCAAGAGAATCACATCCCGTTTTTCTTACAAATTCTTCTGCTTGCTCAGGGTCAGTATATTTTGCATCTTCTGTCGCTACCTTTACTTCATCCTCTATTCCCGCTAATTTACCTAGTTCAGCTTCTACTACTACACCATGTGCATGAGCATACTCTACTACTTTTTTTGTTAACTCAATATTTTCTTCAAAATCATATTTTGAACCATCAATCATAACAGAAGTAAATCCGTTATCAATACATAATTTTGCTGTTTCAAAATCTGGGCCATGGTCTAAATGGATTGCAACTGGGATGGAATATTCTTGTACTGCTGCCTCTACCATTTTCATTAAATAACCAATTCGAGCATATTGAATTGCTCCTGATGAAGCCTGTAAAATAACCGGTGATTTTTCTTGTCCTGCCGCATCCATAATTGCCTGAATAATTTCCATGTTATTTACATTAAATGCTCCAATCGCAAAATTTTCTTTCATTGATTTTTCAAACATTTCTTTTGTTGTTACAAGTGGCATATTCTTTCCTCCTTCTTTCTTTACTATTGCTATTGTATTTCTATTTTTTCCTAGTGTCAATATAAAAATACAACTTTAGGTAACACTAAAGTTGTATGCAAAAAATAACATTTTATTCTTCTTTATGATGTTCATAACTAGAACACATAGATTCATCTGGCAATTTAGTATTACAGTCTTGTTTTGGTGTTACGATAATTTGTTCTAAACGACATGCTTGTTCTGATTTATCATTATAACGGCAACTTGCTACAGTACAATTAATAATTTGTCCTTTTTCCATTTTTTCTTTCCCTCCTTTTTCTTTAATAGTATGTCACGTTTTATTATTATTATTTTTCTTTTCTAAATTTTCTAAAAAAGAAAGAACCGTTATTTTACTTTACTCATACAATATAGCAGTAATGAAAGGAGAGTTTATATATGGACTATGAAATTATGATGAATGGAAATGTGAAAATTGGTGCTTATGCTCCCGATTTTGAAGCACAAACCACAATGGGGAAAAGGTCTCTAAATGATTATCGAGGTAAATGGCTCGTTTTATTTTCTCATCCTGGTGACTTTACCCCTGTATGTACTACTGAAATAATTGCTTTTTCGAAAATGAATACATATTTTGAAAAATTAAATACCTGTCTTCTTGGCCTTAGTGTAGATAGTAACCCTTCTCATTTAGCTTGGTTATACGATATTTACTGTAAAACTGGTATGGTGGTTCCTTTTCCTATTATTTCAGACCGTAATGGAGAAATTGCTAGAAAATATGGTATGATTTCGAATGAAGTAAATAAATGGGAAACCGTACGTAATGTATTTATTATTGATGATAGAGGTATTGTTCGTACGATTCTTGTTTATCCGATGAATGTAGGAAGATGCATTCCAGAAATTTTAAGAACTATACAAGCGTTACAAACAGCAGACTTAAACGAAGGTTCTACTCCTGCTAACTGGTGTCCAGGTGACCCTGTTATTTTACCACCACCAACTACTTTCTGCGGTCTACAAGAACGACTAAACTCTATTCAAACAAATCGAAATGGAATGAACTGGTATTTAAGTTTTCGCGATAAAGATAAAAATAAAGGCATACCTTCTAGTTCTCCTAAAAAGTTAGAAGAAAAAAAGATAAATTGTGAAAGAAACGAGAAAATGAACGGATAATACCATCCGTTCATTCTTGTATGGGCAATTTTAGAACCTTTCCTTGTCTTTGAGTACGTCTCATTCTCTTCATCATTGCTATATTTATATACTTATCTAATTTCTGACTTTGTTCTACTATTCTTTCGTATCTTTCATTCTTTTTTATCATATGGTTTAAAATCATTTTATTGGTTATAATCGCAAGAGTGTTCATCATATTGATCGCCCCCTACATTTAGATTATAACACTATGTCCATATTGCTTTTTGTCGAAACTTGTCAATCTTTTACATTTTTTCAAATTTCTTCATGATTCCTTTTCTTTTTCTATCAAAATGTTTTTTCCGTCACAAAGTAACAAAATCGTTCCACTTACATCAGTTCGATAGATTTGGGTATTGATTTGCTCTAATCTTGCTATTACTTCCTGACTTGGATGATGATAAATATTATCTTTTCCTAACGAAATAATAGCAATTTGGGGATTAGTTTGCTTTAAAAAAGCTTTTGAACTACTTGTTTTTGAACCATGATGTCCTATTTTCAAAACATCTACTTGAGGCCAAAACTTAGCTTCTTCATTTTCTTTTTCAGCATCTCCCATAAATAAAAAGCTTTGACCTTCATATGTCATATGAATTACTAAAGAGGATAAATTTAAATTACTTTTGTCTATTTTACTAGAAAGAAATGTACAGTTTGCTTTTCCTACTTGGTATGTATCTTCTATTTTAGGAGAGGTAATAGCTATTCCTTTTTCCATTGCTGCATCTAATACATCTTCAAAGGTTTTAGTATTCGTCTGTACTTTAGGCATATAAAATGTTCCAATAGGAAAAGAAAGTATAATATCATCTAATCCTCCTATATGGTCTTCATGAGGGTGAGTTCCAATTAAATAATCAATTTTTTCAATTCCTTTTTCTTGTAGAAAATTTACTATTTTGGGACCAGCTTCATTCGTACCTGCATCAATTAACATCGTTTTTTCATCTGACTGAATAAAAATACTATCACCTTGTCCTACATCAATAAAATAAACTTTTAATCCATTAAACTGTTCTATGTCTATTTTATTTTCTTCTATATTACTAGAAGTAGAGTTTCGATTAGGAGCAAAAACTTGTCCTCCAAATAGTATAGCAACAATAACAAAGATAACACTTACTGCCACCGCTAAAAGGCTACGTTTTGTTTTCTTTTTCATTTTCCCCCCTAATTTTTAATTCCACAATTGGTTCATTTTTTCCCTAATTCTTTTTTCTATTTCTTTTTGTTTGCTCTCGTCTTTTTTATAAAGTCCATCTAATTTTCGAATAACATCTCCTTCTTTTATATTAGAAGGAAGATACTCTTTCTTTATCGAAAAAGTATCTCCTGTTGCTCTGTTCTCACAAATAGCATATTGTTCCTCTATACGGTCAATAACAAAGGTTTCTTCCTGTTTTTCTAACTTTTTAGCAATTTGCTCTTTTAGTGCTTCATTTTGTTTTACTGTTCCCTGTTTTTTTTCAGAAAATAATCCTAAATCCATTCCTTTCTCCTATTCTTTTTATTTTAGCATGTTAATAATTTCTTCTTTTGGTGCAACTCCTACAGAGGTATTAACGATTTTAGCACTTTTAATAGCTACAATCGTAGGAATACTCATAATTTGAAATTGCTCTGCTAACTCTTTTTCTTCATCAATATTTACTTTACATACTTTGATATCTTCATTTTCTTGTGCAATTTGGTCAATAACAGGTGACATCATCTTGCATGGTCCACACCAAGCTGCCCAAAAGTCAATTAAAACTGGTTTTTTTGATTGCATCACCTCTTCTTCATAATTTTTACTTGTTAATTTTATTACTGACATTTTCTTTTCCTCCTTCTTTTAATTTTTTGATTATATTAAATGCAGCTTTTGTTCCATCATACGTAGCTTTTGAAATTTGCAAAATCCCTCCCGTACAATCTCCTGCTGCATAAAGACCTGGAATATTGGTTTGCATTTGCTCATCTACTTGAATGTTATTTCCTTCTAGAAAAGCTCCTAATTTTCGTGCAAAATCGGTACTACTAGCTGTTCCCTCTGCAATAAATAACCCATCTATTTCTATTTTAGAATCATCCTGAAACCTTATTCTTTCTAACTTTTGATTTCCTTCTATTGTTTGAATTGGTTTTTCAATTATCTTTATTTGGCTACGTTTTTCTATTGCCGGTTTTCCATTTGTTAAAAGAGTTATTTGCCCCGTTACTGGTAATAAATCACTAATTTCTTTCATGGCATAATTTCCATTTCCTAAAACTGCTACTTTCTTTTGTCGATAGAAAAAAGCATCACAAATAGCACAATAACTTACACCTTTTCCTTCAAATTCTTTAATTCCTTTTATATTAGGAACATGACGATTACTTCCTGTTGCTAATATAACAAAACGACTGTTATAGTCCTCCTTTTGCGTAGTAACAGAAAACAGATTCTTTTCTGTTGCTACAATGCTTAAAACCTCTTCTGTTTTTACTACTACCCCTAATCTTGTTGCTTGGTTGATTCCTCTTTGTATCAGTTCTTCTCCTTCGATTGGTTTTTCAAAACCATAATAGTTTTCTATTTTTTCTGTTTTTGCTAAACTTCCTTTATCTTTTCCTATGACTAAGCATGAGAACCCTGCTCTAACAAGATAAATAGCAGCTGTAATACCTGCTGGACCTTTTCCTATGACAATACAATCGTACATATGTCCTCCTATTTTTATATTATTCTATTTTCTATCTAATTTATTCTCCCTTTATTTAATTATTCGTATTTTAATAGAACTCTTTTGATTTTACTTTTTTTCGAATATTTTTTCAAGGTATTTTACGAAAATTTTCTTTTTATCGTCTTTTGGTTATTTTATTGCAATTCTAATTTTATATGCTATACTAATTTCAAATTAAAAAGAAAGGAGGTTTTAGTATGAATCAAACATTTGAAGAAATTGTTTTAAAGCAGTTTGATATGGTTAATTCTAACTTAATGATGATGCAAAATAACTTTACCATTCAATTTTCCTCTTTGCAAAAACAACTAGATGAACATTCTAGAAGATTTGACAAAATTGAGGAAACCCTAAAGGAACATTCTAAGAAATTCGAAGAGATTGACAAGACCTTAAAAGAACACTCTAAGAAATTCGAAGAAATTGACAAGACCTTAAAAGAACACTCTGAAATTTTATCTAGCCATTCTGAGACTTTAGCATCTCATTCTGAAATTTTAATTTCACATTCTGACCATTTTGTGTCCATTGACAAACAGCTTGCTGATATTAAAAATAGTTTAGTGCGTATGGAAGACAAATACGATAATAAAATAGCAGCTTTATTTGATGCACATGCTGTTAGTCAAGACGCTATTCGTCGTCTTGAAAAAAAATTGAACACATTTGAACTTCGATTAGACAGTTTTGAACAACGCCTTTATTCTTTAGAGCACTCTGCTCAATAATTTTCTATTTAAAAAACTGAGCAGAGTTTAATTTACTTTGCTCAGTTTTTCATTAAAAATAGAAGAAATAAAATGACTTGCTTTTTGCTGAAGCTCTTCTATTGTCCCATTATTTTCAATAATATAATTATAATCATACTGACTTACATTTGCATCTGATGTATTACTTGTTATTTCTTTTATGCGTATATTCTTTATTAATAAAGTAATTATATCAAATTCTTTTTGTAATCTTTTAATCTGTTCTATTTCTCTTACATGTAAAAATAAAATGGTATTTTCATCTGATTGTAAAAAATGTTTAATACTATCTTGAATATAATGATATGGTGCATCATTATATTCTGTTGCTAACTTTTTTAAATCTGCTAACAATTTTCTAGCTTTTTCATCTTTTTCATTCTTCCAATCAACTAATATCCTAGCTGCCTCTTTTACTTTATCGACAGAAGAGATATTTTGCACTGGTTCAATTTTTTTGCAACATTGTATAAAAGTATCTTTTCCAACTCCTCCGCTACCATTAATTACTACAATCTTTTTTTTCATTTATTAAACCTTCTTCCAAAGCCAATCTAAATCATTACTAATACTTTTTTTATTATTTGCTTTTGAGTCAATATCATCAATCCATAGATAACTTAAATACGTAGCTAAAACTAATAGAAAATCAATTACCATACAGGCTACTAATTTTTTCATGTAAACATCTGCTAATCCTTCAGGAAGTGTGACTAATTGGCCGACATGAATTACTAACAAAATAAGAAAAACTGCTAGTGCAATTCCTGGAACAAAACTTTTCTTTGTTTCCTTTCCTAAAAAAATCATTAGTACAGTAAAAATAACAATTAATAGTAATGTAAATGGTTCTGAAATATTAATAAAAAACACTACTATTCCCCCTTTCTTTTGTATCTTTTTTTATTTTACTTTAGTCTTTCTTCTATCAATTCTGCAATTGATTTTGCTTTTTCTGTAATATATTCTAAATCCGAGCCTTCTATCATAACTCTTACTAATGGTTCTGTACCAGATGGACGAATTATTACTCTTCCATTTCCTGCAAATTCCTTTTCTGCTTTTTCAATTTCACTTCGTATAACAGCATCTTTTTCAAAATCATATTTTTTATTCGAATCCACCTTAGCATTTACTAAAACTTGCGGATAAATGGTTACAATATTACTTAACTCTGATGCTTTCTTATCTTTTTGTAGTAAAATCTGAATTAACATAAGGGAAGTTAAAATTCCATCTCCTGTAGGATTATAGTCTAGGAAAATGATATGACCTGATTGCTCTCCTCCTATATTATATCCCTGTTTTAACATTTCTTCTAAAACATAACGGTCGCCTACTTTTGTGCGAATAAATTGAATTTGGTTATCTTGTGCATATTTTGCTAATCCTAAATTACTCATAACAGTAGCAACTAAAGTATCTTTATTTAAGTTTCCTTGCTCTTTTAAATAAGTAGAGACAATAGCCAGAATCTTATCTCCATCTATAATGTGTCCTTTTTCATCTACTGCAAGACATCTATCTCCATCACCATCATAGGCAATTCCTAAATCATAATCATTTTTCACCACATAGTTTCGTAACATTTCTAAATGGGTAGAACCACAATTTTTGTTAATATTAATGCCATTTGGTGCATTATTAATAATCTTATGCTGAATTCCTAAGATAGAAAAAACTTTCTCAGCTACTTTATAGGTTGCCCCATTTGCGGTATCAATAACCACCTTAAACTCTTTTTTATTATATTTTTCTATGTTTTCTTCAAAATTTTTTCGAAAAAAATAGATATATTCTTCTATTAAATCTTCTCTTATTTCTGAAACACCAATCTTATCTCCTACTGCTGTTAACATATCTAGCTTTCCTGAATCCATCACTTCTTCTATTTCTTGTTCTAGTTCGTCTGGTATTTTCATACCTTGATTACTAAAATATTTGACACCATTGAATTCATATGTATTATGAGATGCAGAAATTACAACACTTGCATCTGCTTTTAATTTTTTCGTTAAATACGCTACAGCAGGAGTTGGAATAACGCCTAATACTTTAACATTTGCTCCATAACTTAAAAAGCCAGCTATCATAGCACTTTCAATCAAAGTACCAGAAATTCTAGTGTCTCTTCCAATTAAAATCGTTGGACTATGGTCTGTATGTTTTGATAATACATAAGCACCTGCTTTTGCTACTTTATACACTAATTCTGGAGAAAGCTCCACATTGGCAATTCTTCTTATGCCATCTGTCCCAAAATATTTTCGCATAATTTCTATCCTTTCCTTTTTATAGGGGTTCTTCTTTTCTTTTGTATTATATTATTATGCTCTTTATTTTGCAATCTTTTTTCATATTGTTTTTACATTTTTTCTGGCATCTCAATTCCTAATAATTCCATTCCTCTTTTTAATACT
Source organism: Candidatus Merdicola sp. (assembly GCA_048393175.1). Taxonomy (GTDB): domain Bacteria; phylum Bacillota; class Clostridia; order TANB77; family CAG-508; genus Merdicola. The sequence goes on along the minus strand of DBFJJM010000116.1, from coordinate 5,834 downwards.
AATCCAACTGAATACGTTAAGAATAGTCGAGCATTTTGCAAATTTTTATCTTCTTGTAAAATTTTATTTTCGTTATAAAAAGAACTGTAGTTTTTAGCAAGTTCTAATAAATAACGAGAAAGAATAGAAGGCTCATTTTTGTCAGCTGCGATTTCTATTGTTTCTCCAAATTGGGCTAACAGTTTAATGATTTTCATAGAATTAGGATTACTTAAATCTTCTAAATAATGTTCCTTCCAGTTTGGCTGATAATCTGCTTTTTCTAAAAGACTATTGGTTCGAACATACATATATTGAATATAAGGTCCTGTTTCTCCTTGAAAATTTAGCATAATATCCCAATCAAAAATTTCATCTTTAATACGATTATTGGATAAGTCATTAAAAATAACGGCACCAATTCCTACTTTTTTTGCTACTTCTTCTTTTTCTTCTAAATCTGGATGTTTTTGTTCAATAATTTGACTTGCCCTTGTAATAGCTTCGTTTAGAATATCTTCTAACTTGATAATGGTTCCTTCTCTTGTGGACATTTTTCCTGTTTTTAATCGAACCATACCAAATGGAATATGCTCTAATCCGTCTATATATTTTTGCTCTAATCCTAAGTATTTTGCCACTTCAAAGACTTGTTTAAAATGAAGATTTTGCTCATATGCAACAACATATAGGCATTTATCAAAATCATACGTTCTTGCACGATATAACACAGCAGCCAAATCACGAGTAGCATAAGTAGTAGAACCATTTGTTTTTTCCAAAATAAGAGGAGGCATTCCTTTTTCCTCTAGGTCAATAATTTTAGCACCTTGAGAAAGAGTAACTTTCCCTTTTTGTTCTAAAATTTGTTTTATTTCAGGCATTTTATCTTCATAAAATGCTTCTCCGTTTAAAGAATCAAATTGGACTCCTAATATATCATAAATTTTTTGAAATTCTTTCAAACTTAACTCTCTAAATTTTGTCCATACTTGTCTACAATAAGGGTCTGCTTCTTCTAATTTTTTGAAATTCAAACGACACTGTTCTAAAACAGATTCATCTTCTTTACATAGATTATTAATTCTAACATATAATTTGGTTAATTCATCAATTGGATTTTTCTCTAAAGAATATTCCTTTCCCCATCGTTTATATCCTTCAATCATTTTACCAAATTGGGTGCCCCAATCTCCTAAATGATTAATTCCAATTACCTTATATCCTAAGTTACGATAAATATTATATAATGCCTGTCCAATCACAGTAGACCTTAAATGACCAACATGAAATGGTTTGGCAATATTAGGTGCAGAATATTCTACAATTATCGTTTTTCCTCTTCCTATTTCAGAAACGCCATAATTTTCTTTTTGTTTTTCGATTTGCTCAGCAAACTCTTTTATTATCATTTTAGAATCTATGAAAAAATTTAAATACGGTCCTATTTCTTCTACCCTCTCGATTCCTTCTGGTAAAACCAGTTTGTTTTTTATTTCTTCTGCTATTGTAGCAGGTGATTTTTTCCATTCTTTTGCAAGTATAAAGCAAGGAAAAGCATAATCTCCTAAAGTAGAATCTTTTGGAATTTCAATTACACTTTCTAATTCAGTACTTGGCTTTTCTATAACTTGTGCTAACATCTGTGCGATTTGCATTTTAAAGTTTGTCATACTACCGTCTCCTTTCGTAACATTATACAAGAGTTTTTTATTACATGCAAGAGAAAAAAGAAGGAGTTTTTCCTTCTTCCTTACTTTAATCTTAATCTCCTAAACAAATCCCAATATTTCTTGCTGTTTTTACTAAATCATGGTCCATAGTAACACATCTTACATTACTTTCTTCTGTTCCCCCTTCTACTGCACCTATTTTCTTATTTTCTCCTACGACTTCTTCTAAAGCAACATAATTTAGTTTTCCCTCTTTCATTACCACCAAATTTCCAAATTTTTCTTCTATTGCAAGTTGCATTGCTTTTGCTCCATATTTTGTAGAAAGAACTCTATCATAAGCAGTTGGTGTGCCTCCTCTTTGTACATAACCAAGAGTCGTACATCTTGCAGTTAAGCCAGTACGTTTTTCTAATTCTTTTGCTACTTTTTCCCCTGCCCCTGCAAATTTTATATTAATTACTCCTTGACCATTTTCTTTCTTTTCTGCTGAAATGTCTCCTCCTTTTGGATAGGCTCCTTCTGATACTACTATTACATCAAAATTCTTTCCATGACTTTTTCTTCTTTGGATTTTTTCTACTACTTTATCAATATCATAAGGAATTTCTGGAATTAAAGCAGCATCTGCTCCTCCTGCAATAGCAGATTCTAATGCAATCCATCCTGCATATCTTCCCATTACTTCTAATACCATAATACGACTATGTGTTTCAGCTGTTGTATGCAAACGGTCTAAAGCTTCTGCTGCAACAGATACAGCAGTATTATATCCAAACGTAATATCCGTACAAGCAACATCATTATCTATCGTTTTAGGAACACCAATTACATTTAATCCTTTTACAAAAAAGTCTCTTGCTGATTTTTGTGTGCTATCTCCTCCTAATGTAAAAACACAATCAAATCCATCTTGTTTAACATTTTCAATACACTTTGCAGATAAATCTTGATACTCTATCGTTCCATCTTCTTTTACCACTTTATATTGAAATACATTTGCATTCGTAGAAGAACCAATAATAGAACCTCCTTTTGGTAAAATACCAGATGCTTTTTCATTATAATCTAAACGAATATATTCATTTTTGAGTAATCCATTATATCCATCTATAAAACCATAACACTCAATTCCTTTTTCTTCTGCTGTTTTTTTAATCCCTCGAATGACTGCGTTAAATCCTGCTACATCTCCTCCATTGGCCAAAATAGCTACTTTTTGAATCATTTTTATCCTCCCTTAATTTTTCGTTTCTAAACAATTATTTGTTTTTTGTAAATTTCGAAATTCATTTTGTCTTAATATTTCATAAGTCACAATTGCTACTGCATTGGATAAGTTTAAACATCGAATATCTTGTATCATTGGTATACGTACTGTTTGATCTAAATATTCTTTCATTACTTCTTCTGGCAAGCCTTTTGTTTCTTTTCCATAAAGCATGAAAACCTCTTTTCTATTAGAATAATCAATTTGTGTATAAGTATGTGTTCCTTTTGAAGTAACAAAAAATAAAGAATGTTCTTCTGGCTTATATTTATCTAAAAACTTCTCAAAAGAATCATGTTCTTCTATTTCTAATTTATCCCAATAATCTAATCCTGCTCTTTTTAAATATTTATCTGATAAAACAAAACCATACGGTTTTACTAGATGTAATTTAGCACCAGTAGCAGCACAAGTTCTTACTATATTTCCCGTATTTTGTGGGATTTCTGGTTCAACTAAAACAATGTGTATCTTCATTTGATAGTATTCCTCCTAATTTCTTTCTTATTATATCAATCTATTTTTGAATTGCAACTTATTTCTTTAATTTTTTATACAAAAAAAGAAGAGATTTTTTTACTCTTCTTCCTTTTCTATTTTTGTTAAACATTTCGCTAAAATTGTTTCTAAATCAGAAGCATTAATGACAGATGTGATACAAGCATCTAGCATTTCTTTTGGTTTTATCTTTTGAAGGTCTAAAAGATAGCCATTATATAGGGCAAGCTCTCTTATCCATTCACGAATGGTTCTTCCATTTCCCTCACGAAAAGGATGAATTACATTTAATTCAGACATATAATATGCCAAACGCTCTATTAATTTTCGTTTGCTTAATCCGTTCTAAATAATTTTCTTCTTTTAATTCTTGCATGACTCGTTTTAGTTCTTTTTCAATATATTGCCATTCTGCAAAACGAAAATTTCCTTTTGCGATATTTTCATTACGAAATAATCCCGCAAAAGGATAGATGTCTTCAAATAAATAGCGGTGGATAGAAATAAAATGCGTAACATCAAACGTTTCTTGCTTATCACTTTGTCTTAATTCATATAATTTTGCTAATACTAACTTTCTTTCTATTTCTGCTAGTTTTTTATTTTCCTTGATATTCAATTTATTTTTCAAAACATCTGAATTTTCATAACAATAAAGAGAATTACGTGCTTCATATAAATCTTCCACTATTCCTACATTCCTTCCATAGCATTTTGTTTAATCATATCAATCATTTCATTCATCGTAATTTCTTTTTTAAAATAACGTTGTAATAAAGCAACATCCTCTTGTGTTACATACATATCTTCAATTGCTAAATCTTGTTTTAAATTGGCAATATCAAAATCAAATTTTTCTTCTTTGGTCATTTTTTCTCTCTCCTTTTTAGCATCACTACCTTATTATTATACCATAAAATGCTTAAAATTACTAGTCTTTTCTTGCTTTTTGCAAGATTTCCAAATAACTCTATAATAGTTAATTTATAGAATAAACGAGGCAGGAAAAAGAGAAAAAATTATTTATTGCTAATATGTATATTTTCAATCTCTGCTTTTAATTCCCTTGCCACAATATTTTGTATTTGTGCAATTTGCTCGGTTTCTAATTTTTCTGCTTTTACAATAACATTTACACTTTTATCATTTACAAAAATTACTACATCTGCCATTCCTTTTGTTTTAATTAAATTTTCTGTTATCATGATAGCATTTTTGGTGTCATTAATATTTTTTATTTCTTGTGATGAAATTGACTTTTGTGCCTCTGAAATAGAAGTATTTTCTAGTACCTTTTGATAACTTTCAATCATTTGAGAATACATTGTATCTCTTCCTAATCGAGAGCTTGCAAAGTAGTCATCCGTAGAATTAGCAGAAGTTGGTAGCGTATTATTTTGCGTTTGGGTATTTTCGTCTACCGTTGTGTCTACTTTATTTTGAATCGTTTGATTAATCTCATTTTTTCCTGCTATTACATCACTACTACTTACTAATTTAGCATCCCCTATTTCTCCTACTTCATTGGCTGAAACAGGTTTATCAGCAGATTGAAGATTATAGTTTAAATAGCCTGCTGCTACTAGCATTAATGCTACTACAAATAGAATTACTTGATTTTTCTTTAGAAATTTCATTTTTCCTCATCCTTTCTATTTTTTCATTTCAAACACTTGTATTTTATGAGTGGCAATTCCGGTTGCTGCCTCTACTGCTTGAATAATATTGGTTTTTGTTGTAACATTTCCTGCTCCTTCAGCCGTAACAATAGCTCCTTCAATTTTTGGCATCGTCGTTTTTTGAATAATTGGTTCTTTCTGTCCATTGCTTTCTTTGAAAATGACATCCTTTTGGGTATCACTTTCTTTAATCGTTCTTGTTCCACCCGCTTCATCTTTTTCTTCTGTAGAAGTTTCTTTGGTATTTTCATTATACATCGCTACTGTCTGACTACTTTCTGAATAGGTAATTAGGACACTTACTTTTCCCACTCCTTCTATTTTAGATAAAATTGTCTCTAAATTTTGATTTAAATTTGTTCCTGTTTGCTCTTCTTTATTCATCAGTATCTCTTCTTGTGCTAACTGCTTATTACTTATCGTATTGGTATTTTCTTTTGTATTTGTCTTACTTTTATCTTCTTTCCAAATGGCATTAATTGCTAAAATGGTAATGACTAAAATAATTAAAAAAACAATTAAATTCTCTACCTTTTTTTTATTGTTTTTCCCCCCCTCTTGTTCGATTAACTTTTTGGCTCTATTTAGCTTATCTTTCAGCATAAGACTCCTCCTTTGTTATTCTACTTTGTTATTCTAAAATCGTAATGTTTTCTTTTTCTACTTGATAAACCGTATAAATGAGTTCTTTTATTTGCTCTTTTTGACCTTGTGTTAATATGTTTTCTTTTTGTT
>DBFJJM010000115.1:0-10160 GCA_048393175.1 Candidatus Merdicola sp. | reverse complement strand
TATTTTTTTAAATTCTTTCAATTTCTTTTTTATCAACGGTTATAAAGTTCTTCTTAAATTTAGAACTGACACACACTCGACATGTGCTGTATAAGGAAACATATCTACTGGTTGTATCTTTTTTACTTCATAGTTTTCTTGTATTTTTTCTAAGTCTCTTACTAAGGTAGATGGATTACAGCTAATATAAACTATTTTTCCTGGCTTTACTTTTAAAATATTTTGAATCGTTGTATTATCTAGCCCTTTTCTTGGTGGGTCTACAAAGATAACATCTGGTTTTATCTTTTTTTCTTGTATTAGCGTTGTTACCACCTGTTCTACATCACCTGCTATAAATTCCGTATTTGTTATATCGTTTAATTTTGCATTTTCTTTCGCATCTTCTATCGCTTGCTTTACAATTTCAATTCCGTATACTGTTTTAAAATAGTTGGATAGGAAAAGTGTAATCGTTCCTATTCCGCAATATAAATCAAAAGCAATTTTATTACTACCTTCTTTTACTTCAGCCATTTCAATAGCAGTATAATAAAGTGCTTCTGCTTGAATCGAATTTACTTGGTAAAAAGAAAGTGGAGAAATTTTAAAAGTATATTCTCCTAACTTATCATAGATATAGCCTTCTCCATATAAAGTACTATTTTCCTCTCCTAATATCACATTTGTATTTTTACAGTTGACATTTTTTACAATTGTTTTTATGGCAGGAAACTTTCTTATTAATCTTTTTACTAGTTCTTTTTCTTTTGAAAGCTCTTTTTGATTTATTACCAATATGCACATGATTTGCTTAGTCTGTTTTGCCACTTTTATCACAATATGACGTATAATTCCTGTTCGCTTTTCTTCATCATAACCTAATACAATATTCTCTTCCATCCATTTTAAAATTTCTTTTGCTATTTTTTCTGTAACTGGTTCTTGAATTTTACAATTTTGTAAAGGAATAATACGATGACTTCTTTTTGCATAAATTCCTACTATTGGCTTTCCTTCGTTATCTTGCCCTACTGGATATTGAGCTTTATTTCGATAAAAATAAGGATTTCCCATGCCTATTACCGGTTCTACTATTATTTTTTGCTTTAATGTTTTATCCACTAATTGCTGAACATTTGCTTTTTTTATTTGTAATGTTTGTTCATACTGCATATGTCTTAAACAACATCCCCCACATTGGACATAACTACTACAATCTTCTTGTATACGATAAGAGGATTGTTCTACTATTTGTATTGCTTTTCCATAGGCATAAGAAGAAAGAACTTTTACAATACGAACTTTTACCATTTCTCCTTTTATCGTATTTGGGATAAAAACAATGTAGTCTTGTATTTTAGCAATTCCTTCTCCTTCATAACCATTATCTATTATTTCTACAATATATTCCTCATTTTTCTTAATTGGGCAATCCATTTATTCTCTTGTATGATATATTTAATAACTTAAATAAACCATACACTCCTTTCTTCATTTTATTTTTATATTAATATTTAGTATTTAGTATAATCTAAGTGTGGTAACTGTGGACTTTTCATTTTTCTTATAGCTTTGACTATTTAAAGGAGTGTATTGCCACAGTTTCGTTTTTAATCATTGATTGGTTGGATAAGTCTTTGAACTTCAAAAACTTATTTCTAAATTAGATTCTTTAGACAAAACAAAGATACTAATTGATTTAGAATCTACTGCTCATTACGGCGAAAATATCATTTCTTATCTGTTTTCCTTAAATTACAACATTGCAATCATTAACCCTATTCAAACTGCTAATCTTCGTAGGTCTAACATCAAAAAAACTAAGAATGATAAAGTTGACACTAAGATAATTATTAAAACTTTAACTTTAGGTAATTATTCTCTCATCACATCTGGTGATATCAACAATCCAAAACTCAAAGGCTTATGCCGTTCACGTCGTAACTTAGTTACGCTAAGAAGTAAATCTAAAATTCAATTAGTATCTTATCAATTACTTGCTTTTGCTGGATTAGACCCATCTGTTATTCAATCTGGTAATTTTCAAGCAAGGTCTATCAGAATGTCTAAACGTGGCTCTGAAATGCTTCGATATTCACTTGTCTATTCTGCTCATAATGTTGTTAAGAACAACCAAACCCTTAGAAATTACTTGAACTCAAACGTTCACAAGGTAAATCGCATTACTGTGCTCTAGGACATGTTGCTCATAAATTAGTCCGTGTTATCTTTAAAATGTTAAAAGAAAATATTGCTTTTGACTTAGCTTAAACTAAATATTTAATTTTTAATGTACTATCTCGTTTTTTATTTAACTAAAAACGGTTATTAAATTTGACTTTTTTCTATCAAAATTTATTTAAAAACTTTTTCCTTTTTCTATTGACTTTTCATAGTTGGTCTCCTTCATTTCCTCTTTTATTTATACAACAAAAAGCCTTAAATCACAAGTACTTTATCAAAAATAGTTTACAGAATATAGGAATTTAAAAAAGGTAAAAGATTCTATTGACAATATTAAAGAAAATATGGTATCATAATGAGTGTCAGTTAGATATGCGGGTGTGGCGGAATTGGCAGACGCGCTGGTCTTAGGAACCAGTACCTACGGTGTGGAGGTTCAAGTCCTCTCACCCGCACCAACGACGTATCTGTTCGAACTAAATTGAACAGATAGATACAAAAATCAATCAGAAAATAAAATCTGGTTGATTTTTTTGTTGCTTAAAAACAATATTAAAATTATCCAAACGAAAGGATGGTGCGAAAAATGAAGATAATTAAGCAAGAACTAGAATTTGAGGAATGTTTAAAACAAAGGCTTGAATTTATATGTGAGTTTTCAAAAGTTACTCCTACCTTTATCAATGGTAGCATTAGAAAATTAGAAAAAACTAATCTTACATATATTGAGCCACATAGAGTGATTATTAAAAATATTACTTTTTTAGTTTTTAATTATTCAAATGATGTGTATATTTCAAATTTAACTAAAAAGATTAAATTATCAGAATTAGAAGAATATTTGAAAAACATATAATTGTAAATATTTGACATTTTTTGAATCGTGATATAATATAGGCAATTAATTACATATAGCTGTCCGTCAAAAGCTATATGTTTATGAGTACTTTGAAAAAATTATATTATATTACATTATTATTACGAAAGTAAAAAGGTTCTCGGTACCACACTCACAATCTTTGATTGTGTAGTGTGGTGAGGTTCTTATATTTTAGTTTATGATAAATGGATTTAAGAGATGTCAGTAGTACTCGTGTACTTTGATGTCTCTTTTTGTTTATTTTATGGGAGGTTTGAAAATTGAAAGAAGAAAAGAAAAAATGTGGGTTATATTTAAGAGTTTCAACTGAAGACCAAGCAAGAGAACGGCTTTAGTCTTCCAGAACAAAGAGAAAGATTAGAAACTTTTTGCAAATTTAAAGGTTATGAGATAGTAGATTATTACGAAGATGCTGGAATAAGTGCCAAGACTGGTAATTATAGACCAGAGTTTGAAAGATTAAAAAGTGATATTAAAGCTAAAAAGATAAATACTATTGTTGCTCTAAAACTAGATAGAATAACTAGAAGTATATTTGATTGGGAAAAACTAATAACATTTTTAGACGAAAATAGTTAATATACCCTAAAAATATCCTAAACAAAGGCATATTTGTAAAATTTCATAGTTATTTTACTACCATTTTACTACTTATGGATAATAGGAGTTTTAGCATACTATTAAAATATTTAGTAAAAACTTAAATGAATTGTAAGTAGAAGAACCAATGCTTATTTATTAAAATACTGTAGGTAGCAGTAATATCATTTTATATAGACTTAGACTACTCCAATGAACTAAAACATGCCACCATCCACTCTTATTATATCACCAGTAATATAATTCGAATCATCATTTGCAAGAAAATATACAAGTTTTGCAATATCTTCTGTCTTGGCAAATCTGTTCAATAATATCTTTTTATGCTCTTCCTCTAAAAATTCTTGTGGTAATTGCTCATTCATTTTTGTATTTACCCACCCGGGTGCAATAGCATTAACATTTATATATGGTGCAAACTCAATAGCCATATTCTTAGTTAAAGAGATAACTGCTGCTTTACTAGCATCATAATCTATGCTTGTTGGATATAACGTATTTAAACCATTTGTAGAACTAATATTAATTATTTTCCCTTTTTTAACTTTTAGCATATATTGAGATACATATTTGCTGACTAAAAATGTTCCTGAAACATTAACTCTTAATGTTTCCTCAAAATCTCTAAATGTTCTATTAGTAAATTCTTTATCAATAACAATGGCAGCACAATTAACTAAAACATCAATTTGTCCAAACTCCTTCATTGTTTTTTCCACCATCGACTTAACCTGTTCTTCATTTGATATATCTGCTCTAATTGCCAACGCCCTAACACCATATTCTTTTTCACATTTATATTTTAATTCATTTGCTTCATCATCACTACTTGCAAAATTATGTATTACTTCTTCACTAAAATTTGATAATTCATTCTCTGTAACATAATCAATAACTACATCATAATTATTCCTAGCAAAATATTCAATAATACAAGCTCCTATTCCTCGACTACTACCAGTTACCAATACAACTTTACTTTTTGAATTCATTTATTTATCCTCCTATATATTACAATTTTCTATTGTATTATACTATATTTTAAATAATTAACATATCATCTTTATTAAGATTTTAATTTTTTCGTCTGCTACATGCTACATGCTACACTATAAGGGTAATACTATTCCTTATAGTTGCGGATGCAATCGTGGCTTTGCCACTTGCACCGCAAAAGACTACATACAAGTAAATACCTAAAATATAATACTTGAAAAAAATTAAAATAAAAATCATATCAAAAGGTTTACTACTATTTTACTACTTTTGAAAGCGAAAATATAAGAAATTATGACGATATATGTGAGTATCTTCCTAAAAACCAAATACCGAAAATGCTTGTAAATACAACATATAACGGTATTTAAGAACTTATAAAAAGATACTTATAAACTATACATTATTTTATTTTAAAATAATGCCTATATTGATTGTGCTAATGATGAGATAAACACTACAAGTGCAAACGGCAAAATGATTTCAAGGCTTTTAATGAGTGTTAGTCAAAATGAAATTGAAAGAACTAGCGAGAGAACAAAAGTAGGACTAGCAGGAGCAATAAAGTCAGGACATATTCCTCACGTTGCACCATTAGGATATAAGCACGAAGATAAAAGATTGGTTGTAGACTACTCTACTAAAGATATTGTAGTTAGAATATTTGATTTATATTATAATGGTTATTCTTATCAAAAAATTAGCAATCTATTCAATGAAGAAAAAGTATTAGAAAAAGATAACTGGCGAGATTCAACTATACAAACTATTCTTGAAAATGAGATATACAAAGGAGACTTTATTCATGGCAAAAGAACAAAGCACCCAACCTATTATGAAGATGTAGTAGAGCCTATTATTTCAAAAGAAATGTGGTCAGACTGTCAAGTGCAGAAAAAGAAAAATTCAAGGAGTTATCAAGAGGTGCTTTTATGAAGCAAGAATTAGCATATTCTTTTCACTTGGGTAGTGATAAAAACAAAAGTAAATTAGCAAGAAAAGTTGCAAAAGAAAATGTATCTGGTACTACGTCTCTAGCTAATAATGCAATTCAAAATGCAAAAGATTTATCAGATGTAAACAAGCATAATTTAAGAGATTATGATAATCAAACAGAACTAATTAGAACTATATATGGGACAAGTGATATTGTAAATGATGTAAAACAAGTATATTTAGACGAATTTGAACAAGCCAGAATTGAATATAACAATAATCAAACTAGAAATGATAGAAAAATAGATAATTACTTTACAAAAGTATGTGAATCTCAAAATGATATTGCGTGTGAAATTATAATAGAACTTGGAGATATGGACTTTTGGAATGATAAAGACGAAAGATATAGATTTAAAATGGTTGATGTATATAATGAGCAAGTAAAGGATTTAATTAAAATTGTACCAGATTTTAAGATAGCAAATGCTACAATACATTTTGACGAAACCTCTCCTCATATGCACATTGTTGGTGTTCCAGTAACACAAAATTGTACTAGAGGAATGAAAAAGCAAGTAGGAAAAAGTAAATTGTTTACAAAAGCAACACTAACTGAAATACAAGACAAAATGAGAAATGCTTGTATTAAGTCATATAACAAGTTTTATGAGGTCAATACACGATTAAAAGAAAAGCAAAAAGGCAGAAATCAAGACATCAATGTTAATGAAATGGGCAATTATAGAGAAATCAAGAAACAATTAGCTAAAAAGGAACAAAAACTCGAAAAAGCAAACACTCAAACGAAACAACTTGATAATACAAGCAAAGATATAGATAAAATTTTAGACAATTTGAAACCTACTAAACTAAACAAAAATAATATGGTTATTTCAAACGAGAATGTCCAGAAATTAAAAAATTATGCAAAAGATGTAAAAGATATAACCCAGACAGTAAGAAGTGTAAATGACTTAAATATGGCAATTAAAGATTTTGAACATTCTGCATTTAAAATAGAAAAGGAAAATCGTTCACTTAAATATGAAATAGAACTAAAAGATAATGAAATTGGCAGTTTGAAAAAGGAATTATCTACTAAAGACAAGATTATAGGCAGATTACAAACTGAAAAAGAAAAGATAAAGCAGGAATTACAGAAATTCAAAAATTTTTGGCATAGCATTATGAGCCATTTTCATAAAAGAATTTGCTATGATAAAGATAACAACTATAAAATTGTAAGTGATGACCTATACAAAAATGGAATTTTTGATAACAACAATAATGAAATTGCAAATAATATTACTAGAAGAGTAACTATACCAGACGAAAACAAGCAAAACAAGAATAAAAAGAAAAATAATGATACTAGATTTTAAAAGGAGGAAAAGAGCTATGAATAATAAATTACCAAAAACAAAAATTGATGAAAGAACAGGTATTGAATATCATTTAGAGGGAGATTATTATATACCAAACCTAGCAATACCTAAACAAGAAAAAATCACTTTAAATAAATATGGAAGAATGAGATTAGGATATTTGAAAGAACACAAAAAAGCTGAATATACTATAATGATTATGGAAGGAACATTAAATACGCATTTGAAAGAAATACAAGAAACAGCAAATATTAGAATACAACAGATTATTAGTGAGTTGAAAGCCAAAAGTGATTTGACCGAAGATATGAAAAATACAGATATGCTTTATTGGGTAGGCACAATGAACTCTATTAAGGCACAAGCTGAAGAAATTGTTTTTAGTGAATTGATTTATATTTAAAAATGTATAAAGTGAATGACTCGAAAATCATTCACTTTTTGCAAAATGTGTATATTAGTTGAAAATATACAGAATACATGTTATAATTATATTATGTAACCATAAAACTATTACAGAAAGGTTGGTAAAAAATGATTAAGTATTTTATGCGGAGGACTATCTATACGGAGTTTGACAAAGAATCACAGGACATGCTTTTGCAACTGACTTCAAAGCAACACATAATCGAGATACTTTGCTTTATGTTTTGGGTAGTTGCCTATATTTTTCCATTCATTCCATTATTTATAATTGATGTATGTGAAGATATCGAGCTTTCTATGATTACTCAAATAGCAATTATAGCTTTTATGCTAATATGTGGAGCTGGATTGCTAGTATTTATGAAGGTCTTTAACAGAGCTATGTTTGGATTCTCACAGTTGTTGGCAGAAAGAATATACTTTTTAGTATGCACAAAAAAAGGCAAAGCAATTTGTAAAAATGAGCTTAAGATTATCAATCAGGCAAACGAAAAGTTATATGAATTTATTGCAACTCAAATGTGTCGGGGATATTGCTACTCAATCTGTTTTGAAATATGTAAAGCATTAAAAAAGGGTTGCATAGAATTTCTTGCAATAAAGAAAATTTCCCCACATGATGAAGAAGATGACGGAAAAGATTTTACAATGCATGTTCTCTATGTAAACAACGGTTGGGCTTTTGATACATATAGTTCTCGTCAATATCCGATTGAGAAATTGCACGAAATCTACAAAGCTAAAATTTACAAGTCTTTTAGTTTTGAGGAAATTAGTAGCAAATCTTATGAAGAATTTAGAGAAGAGCAAGAGCCTGAACTCGCAAAGTGGTCTATTGATAATGACTGTTCCATATTTTGGAAAGGTGACAAGGAGGAAACTTAAACATTTCACGACTGGTTATACAACTTATAGCCAGCCGTGTTTTTATTTATAAAGATATGATTTTTATAAATTTGTTATAATTTTATTGCAATTTGTAAAAATTGTGATATACTTTAATAAATTGATTGATATTTGTATCAATCGTGGGGAGAGCCAAAAAAGTTGTAGATAACTACTTCGTTGGCACCATAAAAAATGTTCTTATAGGATTTAAGATTCTATAAGAACATTTTTTTGTTACTATCTTTAGTACATATTTCACCTTTTACTAACTAAAAAAAGAGGTTAACTTGCAATGTCATTAACTTAAGAAAAAAACAAGGAAATTCTTAAAGCGAATTTTCTGAGAGTATAGAAAAAGTTGTGTAAATAAGTCCTTCCGTGATAAAATAAAAAAATATCCAGGAGGGATTTTTCTATGGGTAAAAAAATAGAAAAAGAAAAAAATGAATTAGTAGAGGAATTTTTTAGACAGAATAATCCAAAAGACATTAAGTCAATGAAGGACATGTATTCAGCATGGAAAGACTTCTTTTCTCCTGCTTTTCAACAGTTGCTAGATGCAGAAATGGAAGCTAAATTAGGCTATTCTAAAAATGAAAGAACGGATAGTCAAAATTATCGAAATGGATATTATCCAGAAAGAACCGTATCCACAGAAATGGGAGAAATGCCAGTAAAAGTCCCAAGAGATAGAAAAGGAGAAATTGATTCAGAATTACTGCCTAAGTATTCAAGAACGGTAAATGGATTTGATGAGAAAGTAATAGCTATGTATGCCTTAGGCTTGTCCGATAAGGATATACAAGAGCAAATAAAAGACATATTTGGGTGTAATCTTTCACCCGATATGATAAGTGATATAACCGATAAAATCATACCAGAAATACAAGAATGGCAAAAAAGAAGACTAGAAAAGGTATATCCCATTGTGTTCATAGATGCTACTCACTTTCATGTAAGAGATAATGGGCAAATTGTAAAGAAAGCAGCTTATGTAGTATTAGGAATAGATGAAGATGGAATGAAAAAAGTATTAACAATTACAGTAGGAGAAAACGAAAGTGCAAAATATTGGATGACAGTATTAAATGAACTAAAAAATCGAGGAGTACAAGACATTCTAGTATTATGTGCAGATGGATTAACTGGATTAAAAGACGCCATATCAGCTATCTATCCAAAAACAGAATACCAAAGATGTATTGTACATCAAATAAGGAACTCTTTAAAGTATGTTCCCTATACAGATAAGAAAGAATTAGCTAACGATTTAAAAACAGTGTATAAGGCATCTACAGAGGAAATAGCCTATACAAATTTACTAGAATTAGATGAAAAATGGAAAACAAAATATCCAGGAGCGATTCAAAGTTGGATAGATAATTGGGAAGTATTATCTGTGTTTTTCAAGTTTTCAGAGGAGATAAGAAAAATCATGTATACGACAAATGCTATAGAGAGCCTTAATAGTACCTATAAGAGAATTAATAAAAATAGGAATGTATTTCCAACAGATATGTCATTATTAAAAGTGCTGTATCTTTCTACTTTAAAAGCAGAGAAGAAATGGTCATTCAGGGCGAAGAATTGGGATTTGTGCTTGTCACAATTTAGAATTATGTATGAAGGAAGAATTTAAAAAAAGCCTAAAAAGGGCTTAAGAAATCAGAAATTTCTTAAGAACTATTAAAGTTACACAACTTTTTCTAAACAGTTGATTTTTTAGAAAAATACGATTAAAATAAAGTTAATATTTAAAATCTTAAAATTCATGTTGTTATCAATCGGAAGGAAATCCGATTTACACAACTTTTACGATACCCTCAATTTTCTTGCCTTTTTCTTAATCTTTTAAATCATATCCTTTGTATTTATTTTTT
>DBFJJM010000114.1:0-11583 GCA_048393175.1 Candidatus Merdicola sp. | reverse complement strand
CACCTTTTTTGGTGCCTTTCACAAATCCAAAGTTGAAAGGAGAATGATAAAAATGGATAAGGAAAGGAAATCAGCAGGTATTTATATTAGAGTAAGTACTGAAGATCAAGCACGTGAAGGTTTTTCTTTAGGAGAGCAAAAAGAAAAACTACTACAGTTGTGCAAATTTAAGGAATATGAAGTATTCAAAGTCTATGAGGATGCAGGAATATCTGCAAAAGATATGGAACATAGACCAGCGTTCCAAGAAATGTTAAATGACATTAAAAATGGCAAAATCAATTATATTGTTGCTTATAAACTAGATAGAGTAACTCGTTCTGTACGTGATTTAGAAGAACTAATTACCAAACTAGAACAATATAACTGTTATCTTGTATGTGATAGAGATGAGTTTACATCTTTTTATGACAAAGTGTTTAAATCTGCGAATTTATAGTATATAGTTACTTGTTTATTTTGGTCAATTTCAATTTTTTCAATCAAGCTATTTAGCATATAAGCTGTAATATTTTCTTTCTTTAAAAAGTCTTGTATGATTTTCTCATAATCAATAACATTTCTTTCAAATTTGACTGAATTTAATTCTTCAAGTTTTTTAGTTTTAGAATCTCTTTCATTAACTTTTTTCTCATACATTCTTGAAAAATCGTTGTCATTGATAAGACCTTTTAGTTTATCTTCATATAGTTTTTCTATTTGAAAGTCTAAAACTTCAATAGCTTTTGCTAAATTGCTTTTTTCTTTGTTTAGTTCAATTTCATTTTGAGCATTATTATTGTTATCATCAATAATTTGTCTACATTTCTTTTCATCTAAATATTTTCTACATATAGTTTGTACTTCGCTAATTACTGCATTTTCTAGCTTTGTATAATTCATACAATGAGGAGTACAAAGTTTTAATTTTGGTAAAGATTGATATGTGCGACAATGCAAGTAAATTTGGGTGTAGTTACCATTTTTAAAATGAGAAGTTGAATACCCCAATTTTTTACCACATTCTTTACAAACTAACAATCCTCTTAATAATAAATTTAATGATTTTGTTCTTGTTGTATCTCTGCTTTTTATAATTTCTTGAACTGCATAAAATTTTTCTTTATCAATAATAGGTTTGTGAGTATTTGGAACAATAATCCAATCTTCCTTTTTATTATGAACAGGTTTCTTTAATTTGTAATTGATTTGAGTTTGCTTTCCTTGTACCATATTTCCAATATACATTTCATTTTTTAGTATTCTTCTAATAGTATCAGTTTTCCAAAGTGGAGAAAGTCTATATTCTTGCTCCATTGTTTGAGAGGGAGTAGGTATATGCTCATCATTAAAAATATAGGCAATTTGTATTGATGATTTTCCCTCTAAATATAGGTCAAATATTCTTCTTACATTTTTAGCATATTCTTCATTAATAATTAGTTTATGGCAATTTTCTGGAGATTTCATATACCCATAAGGAGCAAACTTTCCATTGAATAGTCCATTGATAGCATTTCTATGTTTAGTAGCTTTTACTTTTTTAGAAGTATCTCGTGCATATAAATCATTTAATACTGCTCTAAAGGGCAAAGTATCTGCAATTCCATTATCAATTTCAGAATCATAATTGTCTATAATAGATACAAACCTTACTTGATGTTCTGGAAAGTATTTTTCGATATATTCTCCAAAACTTATATAATCTCTACCAAGCCTTGAAGTATCTTTTACAATTACCATATTTACTTTCTTTTCTTCAATGTCTTTTATCATTCTATTAAAATCTGGTCTATCAAAAGTAGTTCCAGAAATACCATCATCAACATAAATGTCATAAATATTTAGATTATTTTCTTTTGCATATTGTTTTAAAATTTCTTTTTGGTTTGTTATACTGTTGCTTTCTCCTTGTAATTCATCATCTCTTGACAATCTACAATATAAAGCACAGTTATATACTTTTGTGTTACTTACTAACAATTTATCCTCCTTTTCCTTTAGTAAGTTCCACCTATAATTTATGCTTTTAATTTAACATAACTTAATATAAAATTCAATAGCCTAAAGTATAGGTGGAAACTAAAATTTTGTCTTAAAATGTGTGTTTTATGTTATTTTTTCGTTAGTCGCATATTGCAAAACATCTCAAAAATCTTTGATATAGAAACTCTTACATCTTCAGCAGAGTTTTCTTTAAATTTGTTTATTATAACTATTTCATCTTTCTTTTTTATTTTCTTGTCCATGACAATTCCTCCTGTTTGTTCTAATAATGCACATACTTTTTGAATCTTTTTTCTAAAATCATTCTCGATTTCTCCTTTCAAAAATTAAGAGTTCCATAAGTTATAGAAATACTTACAGAACTCTTTTAAAGTCAAAAAAATAGCCCTTTCATAAAGTGCTAAAATCTTTGCTTATTCAATTTAAACCATTGCTCTTATGCAACTTGGATTTACTACATTACTTACTCTTCTTGGTACATCAAAACCCACATTTATTCCATTTTTTAATACTAAATCACTACTTTTCTTATCATAATAAAACATTCCTCTGTTCCAATTTGAAAATGCTTCATCTGATAGTTTCTTTTTAGTAGATAAATATTCGTTATCTTTGTTTATTTGTATTATCATTGCTTGGTACTCTTGTTTGTCAGCTTGTCGCTTTTTATTGATATAATTTCTTTTACAAACTTTGTGTCTTTCTTTGCTCTGTGTGGCTCGGTATTCCTTTTCTTCAATATATCTCTCATCTTTTTGAATAATTTTTGTTATATATGATTTAGCGACACCAATTTGTTTTGCAATGTCTGTTGGTCTTAAATGTTTATCATAAAAAAGTCTTGTTATTTCAGTTACTTTGCTTATCGTAATCACCTCCATTTCTTTTTATATTAGTTGTAGTAAATTTTTAGTCTACAACTTAAAACAATAATTATCTCAAAAAGTATTGTATTATTAAACTAATTATAGTATAATATAATTAGAATGTCAATAACAATTATTAAAAAAAATACAATTGTTTTTAATAAAGCTTAATAAAATTTTATAGAAACGGAGGAAACTATTGAAATGAGTATGGACTTACCAGAAGTAAAACATTTGAAGGATTTTTATATTTGGTTTAACAAAGACGAAAAGAAAGAATATTATTCTACACCAATGTATTTTTATAGAGCTGATTTCTCATTTGATTTTAATGATAAAGAAAAAGATAATCATAAAAACGGACGTACTAAAGGTGGAGGAACAAGATATATTAAATGGAAAGAAAATGAAGGAACAGATATGGGATTAAAACAGCCAGGTAGTTTATATTTTCCTTATGTAGAAAGATTTGGACTATTATTATTAAGATTTTTAAATGCTGATTTATCTACCTATGAAACAGCCTATAAAGATTTCTTCTATGCCTATGGATTTGAAATATTGAAAGATATAGATGAAGATTATAAATTTGAACTAGAGGGAAAATACGGAGATGATAATACATATCTAAAAGAAACTAAAAAGATATATGACAATTTAAAAGAACAACTTATATATATACAAGAACAAATAACAGATGCAGTTAATTATATATATAATATAAATGAGATAGAAGAATTAAAGCCATTTACACATTCACAAAGATATGCAGTATATCTTATAAAAAGAAAAGGCAAACTATATTCTTATATTAAAAATGATAAGGTTATACAAGACAATTATTCTAATAAATATGAAGAACTGGGAAATTCAGCAGATATAGACTTATTAAAGAAACTAAAAGAAGAAGGTATGCTTATATCAATGGTTAATACTCATAAAAGTAATGATATATCAAGTATTTGCTATGCTATATTAGAAGAATTATCAAAAACAGATAATTATCCAATTAAAAAGTGTCAAAATTGTGGAATGTATTTTATACCAAACTCAAGACTAGATGAGATATATTGTGATTACCCCAAAGAAAACGGAAAAACTTGTAGAGAACAAGGAGCTATTTTATCTTACAACAAGAGATTACAAGAAAAATCAGCTTATACAGAATATAGAAAAACATATCAACAAAAATTCGGTGTTGTTAATAAAAACAAAGATGACAAAAAATTAAAGAAAGAATTTGACACTTGGAAAAAACAAGCTAAAGAAAAGATAACTAAACTAAAACATGGAGAGCTTACTGAAGATGAAGTTTATGAGTGGTTACAAGAAAATAAGTAATTTTACAAAAATATTGTAAACAAAATGTAGTAAAAATTTAGCTTTAATGCTATAATAAGAATAGATTGAAAGGGAGAAAAAGTATGAATAGTGTAGATTTAATGAATTATTGGATTGAAAGTTCGGATAGAGATTATGAATCAATGAAAAAGAATTTTGAAACAGAACAATATACATGGGCATTATTTATAGGACATTTAACAATTGAAAAATTGCTAAAAGCAATATATGCTAAAGTAAATACAGATAACCCATACCCACCTAAAATTCATAATTTGAATATATTAGCAGAGAGATGTAACATTGAATTAGATGAGAGAAAGGCAAAAATTTTAATGACTTGTAATTCATTTAATATAAGTGCAAGATACGAAGATTATAAAAATGAATTTTATGAAAGATGTACAAAAGAATATACATTTGAACAAATAAAAAATATAGAGGAGGTTAGATCATGGTTAAAAGAAATGTTGATATAGATATTTTAAAAAGTGTAGATGAATATATTAAAGAAATATCTAAACATTATAATATTCAAGAAGTATATTTATTTGGTTCTTATGCAAAAGGAACAAATCATGAAGATAGCGATATAGATGTAGCTATTATTATTAATAGTGATAATAATGTTTTTGATTTAATGGTGGAATTAATGATGTTGACACAAAATATAGATTTAAGAATAGAGCCACACCCAATAAAAGTAAAAGATTTTGAAGAGGGAAATCCGTTTGTGCAAGAAATAATTGATACTGGAATAAAAGTAGCATAGTAGAATTATAAAATCACATAACAATTATGTTATTATGTGCATAATTTTAGGTTTTATGGAACTTGCAAATTATGTAAAATTGTTGTATAATATAAATAGAGATAGGCAAAGCCCTGTGCTAATTACCCATTTATCACTGATTAGTGAGAGGGACTTCCCTTAACTTTTTGGTTTAACATATATGTAAGCAAAACAACAATAAAAGTATTTTAAGGAGGATTTTATTATGAGTAGTAGCTTAAAGGAACGGATTATTGGTGCATTATTTGTAGGTGGGTTGTTTTTTATGATGATGTGTGTTCTCTACAAGTTGGTAGACTACAGAGAAGATTGGTTATCTTATTCTGCAATGTGGTCTATTTCGTGGGCAATAGGTCATTTTATTGCGAAAACTATTGCTTTACTAGAGAACCAAGGCATTGGCAAACTACTTTTGTTGGAAGTAATAATAGTTTTTCTTGTAGTTGTAGTGATGGCATTCATAATGGGAGTAATAATCGAATTACCTACATGGAAAGACATAGTTTGCCAGACTTGTATTCCCTTAGGAGCATCACTTTTAATCAACAACAAATGGAAGAGAGACTAGTACTCAAAAAAGAAACTTCTTTTCATCGTAAGAGGAAAAGAAGTTTCTTTTTTTATCTTTCCAAATCCCATTCTTTTTCTCTTTTATCACTTTCTAATTGCTTTACAGGGTCAATAAGAGTGTGAGTTTCTTTTTCAAAATTTCTAACTAATTCTTTAGATTCGCCAATACCAAATTTGTGGCAAATCCAAATTATAAATTTATCAATAGTTTCATAAAATTTGTCTATAACTTTGTGTAGATAATTATTTTCTTTCTCTAATGACTTAATTTTACTTTTATATTTCCATTCAATATCAAATTCTTTTTCCTTATATTCTGCTTTAATATTATTTACTTGATTATGAAGTTTTCTATTATCAGCAAGTATTGAGTTTCTTTCTTTTTGGTATTTTTCAGCCACATCAATAATATTAGCTTGTCTTGATAATCTCTCTTGTAAAGTAACATTAGCTTGATATAATTTCTCAATAACCTCATCTTTTGGCTTTATAATTCCTTCTAAAATCTTTTCATCTCTATTGAAATATAATCTTTTAAAGTCTTTTATATCTGGTACTTCTGGCAATTCTAATTTGATGTTCTTTATTAAAGTTTCTTTTGTTCTTTCAAAATTAGTTATTTGCTTAAATTCCTTTAAATCTAAATGTTGTCTGTTAGTTTCTTCTTTTGGCAAACCTCTTTCTAGTTTAAAATTATGAGATAGCATATAATCATAAAAAGCATTTTGTAATCTTCTATAACTATCTTTTTCTTTCCAAAATTCACTACAAGCCAGTTTATCAATATCATTGCCATTTTTATCTTTTTTGTGAACAACAGGCAAAAAAATCAAGTGCAAATGTGGAGTTTCCTCATCATTATGCACTTGTGCAGATACAATATATTGTTCACCTAAATTTTTATATTCAGTTACAAATTGATATGCTGTTTTAAAATATCGTTTTGTTTCTTCTTGACCTATTTCTTCAAAAAATTGCTTGTCAGATGTTATTATATATTCACAAGCAATATTACTTACAGTTTTAATTTGTCCTTTTAAATCATATTTTTTTCTTATTCTGTCAAATTCTTTTTCATAACTATATTTTGCAGATTTTAAGGCATAATTCAAATATGATTTTTCTTTATCAATATTTTTATTAGAATAATTTTGATTTCTTCTCTCATTATGTCTAAAGATTCCTTTCAAATTTTCTCTTTTGTACTTTGTATTCCTTATTATTGCATAACTCATTTTTTCCTCCTTGTTCGTGCTAATATACACGAATAAATTTTCTTAATTTTGCTCTATTTCAAATTGTGTTGTAACACACTACAAGACTTTTTTAGCCTACTGCAAAAAAGTCTTCGTGTGGTAGGGACACCCTACACCCGTTTGCCTAAAAAACACACTTGCATTTTTTAGGTTTTAACTAAATTTGCATTCTGCAATTTAGTTAAAATTAAAGCCACCCATAGTAGAAACCAGAGTGAAAGAGCGAAGTAGAATTAGGTGTAATAATCCCTTATGTTAAATAAAGAATTATTACACCTATATTTTAGAAACCGTCGGTCAATCGCTTTGTTTCATAGGTAGTCTAGTAAGTAGCTTTACTACTGTAATTGCTGATATACTAAATATCGTTGTTCATACTTGCCCAAACTTTTTACAATTACAAATCCATTTTCAAGTTTTGCCTCCCAAACTCTTTTATTATTGTGAGTCTATTGTTGTAAAATCTCACTTACGCACTTTGTACCAATAGACCGTTAGCACGAATACGGATAAACTTTATAGCATCGGCTCATCACACCTAATAGCTTTTATAGAGTCTATTGCATTTCTCTTTTTACAACAAAAAACTACCTGTAGATTTAAACTACAAGTAGAGAGTTATAATATTATTCAATTAGCCAGCACAATCAATTTTCAGGCAATTTGTTGTGATGAATAAGTAAATTTACTTATAAAATATAAAATTCAAATTATAGGCTAAACTGTACTAAATTACAATATTTTCTTATTTTTGTCATAAGAAGATAGAGATGATGTTAATACTTCTACTGCAAACGGAAGATTTTTTGTTAGAATGCTAACAGTCTTATCACAACTAGAAATTGAAATTGTATCAGAAAGAACGAAATTCGGATTAAATGGTGCAATTAAGTCTTGTCATCTACCTGGACCTGCTCCACTAGGATATAAGAAAGCAGAAAACAAGAAAACCATTATTGATGAAACCACCAAACCTGTAATTGAGAGAATCTATAAAATGTATTTAGAGGGTAAAAGTTTTCAGCAAATATTAATATCTTTAACAAAGAAAAGGTATTAAGTCCCAAACATTGGAAAGATACTACTATTCAGAAAATTATTGATAATAAAATCTATATGGGCGATTATGAGCAGTATAAACGAATTGCCAAAAAGGAACAAAAAGAACCAGTCATATATATGAATGTCGTAGAACCGATTATCTCTCGTGCAGTATGGGAAGAAGTACAATTACAAAAAGAAAAAAATCAAAGAACCTATACAAGAGATAGAGTTTACTTGTTTTTTCAGAAAATTAAATGTCCTACTTGTGGCAGAATAATGAAATGCAAAGGTTCTGGTGGCAAAAAGAAAAAGTATATGTATTATAATTGTGAGCATTGTCATTTGAATTATCGCGAAGATAAAGTAGAAGATTGTTTAATGAATTTTATCTATGACCTAGTAGAATATGATATGGTAGTGAAAAAGTATTTTTTACCCATTCTAGCCGACCATAAGCCAACTAAAGTGGACGACTTGGATAAAGAGATGAAACTACTCCAAAAGCAAAAAGAACGTATTAAAAAGGCATATATGAGTGGCATTGTAGAAATGGAAGATTTTTCAGAAGATTATAAACTGATTGAAGAAAAAATGGAATTACTAGAGCAAAAACGAAATGAAATTGTAAGTCTTGATAATATTACGTTTACACCACAGCAACTAATGGCAGTTAGAGATATTGAACGAGAAGAAATGATAAGGCTAGACACTTTAAATAATACCCTTAAAACCAACTGGGAAAGTAAAACAAAAGATGAAAAACAAGAATTTATATCCAAATTTGTGGAATCAGTTATTTTAATAAAAGATGAGAAAAACGAACTGCATATTGATAAAATTAATTTTAGAAAAAGTTATATTGATAACTTAATTAAGTTTTTAGATAAAGGTATTTTAGATGTATTAGTTCCTGTTGAAATAAATGGAAAAGAAGAATGTATTTTAGGCACAGGAAATATAACTGACGAGCAAGTACAGGAATATTTAGACAGATTAAATGAATATTACGAAACTAAAATATATGAAATTTATGAGAAAGTTGAAGAAGAAACAGGAAAAATAATTGGTGAATTCACTCCTAAAAATAATGAAAAAATTATACGAATCTTACCAATATCATCACAAAAAAGTAAAACTAAATCGCCTATAACAAAAGAAGATATTGATACAAAATATGGAATTGTTACCTATAGACCATCTAAACCAGCACAAAAAATTATGAAAGGAAATGATTAAATTATGGAAATAGAATATACAAGAATTGGAGATTATGAATTACCGAATTTAACTTTAGAAAACCAAAATACAGAGGCAATAAACAAGTATGGAAGATTAAGACTTCACTATCTGAAAGAAAATAACAAAGCACTTTATACTACGTTACTTATGACAAATGGATTAACAAATCATCTTGTTTCAGTTAGTAATATGGCAGAAATATTACTCCAAACTTTAATGAATAATTATAAAAACATGGCTGAAGAAATTATCTTAAATGAACTAATTTATACTTATAATGTGTGAGGACACTTTGGATTTAATGTCCTAGCCAGCACTGAAAACCTACTCCCGCACGTTTTCAATTTATGGGAATTCCCATACCCTTAATTTTAAAAAGGACAATTTTAAATATGAGAAAAAGGAATATAAAAATAAATGTATTTTTGAATGAATATGAGAACAAAATGTTAGAAGAAAAATCAAATCAAGCCAAAATATCACAATCAGATTTTTTTAGAATGTTAATTGAGGATTATTCTGAAAATAAGGTATTGAATAAAGACATTGATGAAATAATAAATTCCTTATCTAATATCTCTAATAACCTTTCTAAATTTTCAGATAAACTTGGTAAGCTTTGCTATTATAATTATGTAGATTTTTTAGATGAACAAATTGAGAGTATTAATAAGGTAATTAATACAATTCAAAAATAATTGAAATAATAAATAAAAAGACAAAATCAATAGGCATTGTCTTTTTATTTATTATTTCAATATCTAAAAACCTAACTTTTCATCTAATAATATTATTGTAGTTTTCATTGGTTTTGGTCTTTTATGATAGATAACAGTTGCTCTACAAATTCTATCCTTTGTAAAACAATCTTCACACTTTCCAGTTTTCACACAAGGTGTATTATAATTGTGAATTTTTGAGTTAATTGGTGCAGCAACATTTCTTGCACGTGTAAGTGCTGCTGATAAGTTTTTTTCGATTTTATTTGTTCCTATGACAAAAATAACTTCATTAGGTCCATATAATGAACCTGCAACTCTATTACAACTACTGTCAACATTTACAAGTTCTCCAGTTTCTTCTGATACTGCATTTGCTGATAGAATAAAAACATCAGCAGTAATAGATTTTAACTTATTTTCTCTTGTTTTATCTAAAGGACAGGCATATAAATTAGTAATGTTTTTTTGTAATTCATCTATTAGGCCTATTTCTCTTAAAGTATGTGAGTCGCCTACGCCAACACTTTTATCCTTACATATATTTAATACATATTCATTTACTTTATTTCTATCATCACAGTACACAACGTCAAATTCATTCAGTTCTAATCTCTTTATTAATTTATTTAATCTTTCTTTTTCCATACTAGTTTTCTCCTCTATTACTTATATACTACTGCTTAAAATAAGTGCATTTATTGTTTGAATTTAATTCTATTTCGTAGATCATATCACAAATATATCCATCACTTAATTCAAGAATAAAGTTAGCAACAAATCTCGAATTGCTTGAACCAATAATCTTATATTCTAATCTATTTATATCTTGTGTCAGAATATCATTCCAAACAAATTCTATATTATCTACTTCTTCAAAAGGTGTTTCATAATAAATAACTTTTTTATCAAATAAATCAATTATTTTATCTACTTGTTTTTCTAACCAAAAATTTCTTAAATTACATAACCAATTTATCCGTTTCTCTTACCTCATCAATTATCTTATTAAATTTACAATGTTTATTGGGGCTGTTATGCCATTTCTAATATTATCTATTGAAGTAATAATTAAATCTGGAGAACGTAAGTCAGTTTTCATTGAAACTATCTCTTCGTAAGTAAACCACTTAACATCTAAAATTTCACTTGTATCAAATTTTATTTCTTCTTTTAATAGTTTAGTAGTGAAAATTAAAGAAACAAATATATCACTTTCTAATTTTCTGTTTCCAATTTGACATACACCTGTTATTTCAACATCACATCCAGTTTCTTCTTTAATTTCCCTTTTTGCTGCTTCTGTCAAAATTTCATTATTATCTAAATGTCCAGCAGGTAAATTCCATTTCTTATAACATTTTTCTTTTGCTTCCTGAACTAATAAATATTTATTATCTTTTTTAATCACGCCACCTACAATAACTGCCATATTATTTCCTCCTTACTAGTTTTAAATCTATTTAAATTATACTATATTTAGTAATTTTTTTCCATACTCCCTTGAAAATTTCTAATAATCTGATATAATTTATTTATCAGTTGATGAAACAACAAATCTTTAAGCCTTAATTTTTCGCATACGTGCACAGTTAAGGCTCCATTTGAAGACAACTTACGAACCATAAAAAGTTCGTGAGTTTTTATTTTGGTTCAAAGTCAATAGTTGGGGTAGAATACCTGAAAAGTATTTTGTCTCAGCTTTTTTCATTGATTGAAAAGTTACTGTTAAAAATGTACTAAAATAGGCATTTTTAGGTAACACAAAT
>DBFJJM010000113.1:0-3376 GCA_048393175.1 Candidatus Merdicola sp. | reverse complement strand
TTTATAAGAAAGAAAAACAAAATACGAAATAGTAAAGTACAACAAACACAATTAACGGTAAGACCAAAACATGCTGGAAGAGTTTTTTATCTTTTTCTTCTTATTTTAGCAAATATTATTTTATGGAATCATAAAATTGAACCAACTTATCTTTATTATACCTATAATAAAACACTTATGGTACAGCACATTTCTATCTATTATTATCATATAGAAGATGCAAAAGAATATATAAAAGAATGGTTATTTCAAGAAAAAATAGAAGAAGATAAATTAAGACAAGCTTATCAAACAAATCAAAATAGTAAGCAATCAGAATACCAATATGAAGCAATAGCACAAGGTAAGAATGTTATATTAGTGCAATTAGAAAGTTTAAATGAATTTATTATTGGAAAACAAATAAATGGAAAGGAAATTACTCCTAATTTAAATCGTTTTTTTGACCAAAGTATTTATTGTACAAATATGTATAATCAAGGACTAGGTACGACAGCAGACTCAGAACATACTATTGCAACCTCTCTTTATCCTCTAGAAAATGGAAGAGTATTTCAAAAGTATTTCCATAATACTTGGAATGATTTATATTCTACATTAGAGCAAAATGGTTATTATACTTCTTTTATGCATCCTAATGTAAATACTTTTTGGAATCGTTATTTAGTGTATCATAAAGGATATAACATAAAGGAATATAATGATATTTCTACCTATGAAGATAAAGGGGAAATGGCAGGGGAATTTTTTTCAGATGAACAGTTTTTAGTACAATCAGTACCAAAACTACAAAGTTATGAAAATCCCTTTTGTGCTATGCTGGTGACTATTTCTACACATATTCCATACCGTTTAGATGGAATTGCTAATTTAGATGAAAAGTTAACAATTGATGTTTCTCATATAGAAGATGCGGAATTTCGAAACTACCTATTGTCTTGTAATTTTACAGATTATAGTTTTGGAAAGTTTCTACAAGAACTAGAAAAAACAGGGTTATTAGAAAATTCCATTTTAGTGGTATATGGAGACCATGGAGCAGGACTACAAAATACAGAGCAAATACGAAAATTATTTTTGCAAAACGGGCAAAATTATACAAAGTGGGTAGAAAAAGTAGAAGATACGCATGTTCCTTTTGGTATACGATGGAAAGGCTGTCAGCCAATGAAGATAGAAAGAGCGGTTTCCAAAATAGATGTAAAACCAACGATACTTAGTTTATTAGGAATAAAGGACACTTTTTCTATTGGACAGAGTATTTTTGGACCAAAAGATTATGCTTTTATTAAAGGTATGGGAATGGTTACAAAAGATTACTATTATTTAGATGATAATTTTATCAATAGGCAAAGTGGACAAGAAGAGATTTTAGAAAACCAAATAACTATTTTACAATTAAAAGAACAAATGAACCAAGAAATTTTTTTATCTGATGAAATAATAAAGAAGAACTTACTACAACAAAAAGTAGAATTAGCAGAAAATGAGGATTAAGAAGATAAAGAGATAAAAGGTATATAAGTAAAGATGTGAACCAAAAGTGTAAACAAAAAAGTTTAACAAGTAGGGTTCACTTTTTAATAGTAAAAAATAAAAACAGAAAAAACGATATTAACATAAAACAAAGAGCAAGAATAAGATACTATAGGTAGTTTTATTTATAATTTACCTATATAAAATGAAAAGGAAAGGTGAAAATTATGGCTACAATTTCAGGTCGAGTTATATTTGACCGAGATAGAAGTGCAACAATAAATGATGGAGATAGTGGTCTACTTGGTGTACCAGTCGTTCTTCAAAACATTGAAACAAATGAGAGGTTAGCTGTTCTTACCGATATAAATGGAAATTATTCTTTTGAGAATGTTGCAAATGGTGAATATAGGCTTGTGGAATCATATGGAACACAAGGTGCTGTTTTATCACCAGGAAATTTTGAACTAGCAGTAGTAGGACCTATTCCAAATGGAGAAAACCCTCCTATTAGTATTGTAATAAATCCTCCAGTAGGAGCCAATAATATGGATTCTTTAACACCAGACACTCTTTATATTACGGTTTCTGGAGAAGATATAGTAAATCAAAACTTTTTAAATGGTCCAATAAGAGAGATTCCTATTCAAACAATTTTAGATGCTTGTGCTACTGTGTCGGAAGAAAATTTAATTAATGCAGCAGATAGTGGAACATTTGGTTCTTTTCCAGCAGGAACGCCACCTAATACGGGAGTGCCTGTTGAACCCTATCTAGGAGTGACTCCAGATTACACGTATGTGTTACCAAATCCAGAGGTATATGCACCTACCGGTGGAGAATATACTGTTCAGAATATAATGAATAATGCTCTTAGTCAACAAATAGGAGCTTGGTGGCGTATTGCAGACCATACAACAGGAAATGAAACAGGCAGAATGATGGTAGTAAATGGATATAATCCAGGTTCTATATTTTTCACGGAAACAGTCATGGTAGAGCCGAATACAAACTATTTGTTTAGTTCATGGATTCTAAATTTATTTAGAGCAACTGGATATGCTAATCCGCAACTTGGTGTAGTTATTTTAGATGAAGAAGGAAACACTTTATATAGTGCTACTCTTGGTGAGACCATACCGGTAAATACAGTTGTTCCGGAATGGAAAGAAATTGGTACAGTTATTAATTCGCAAAATAATACAACTCTTACAGTACAATTTTTAAGTGAAGGTCCTGAAGCAATAGGGAATGATTATGTAATAGATGATATTTCATTAAGAGAAATTCAAGTTCCAATTTTCACACCAGTAAAAGTAGGAAGCACATCTGTTGCTAATGTGGGGGACAGAATAACTTATACCATTTCTTTAGAAAATACGTGTACTAGTCCATTAACAAATGTATTTTTTAGAGATAATGTACCAAGTGGTTTAGAATTCATACCAGATACAGCAACTATCAATGGAGTATCCTATACAGGAGTTAACCCTAATATAGGATTTGAATTGCCAGATATACAAGGAGGACAGACTGCTATTGTAACATTTGATGTAGTAGCAGAGTTTATTCCAAGTCCAAATCCAACTATTAATTATGCAACAATAACGTATTCTTATACACCAATTGAAGGAGGAATAGAAAACGAATATACAGTTAATTCAAATGAATTTTCAGTTAATATTGATTCCTCTGCTGATGTTGCTATTACAAAAACAG
Organism: Candidatus Merdicola sp.; assembly: GCA_048393175.1. Taxonomy (GTDB): domain Bacteria; phylum Bacillota; class Clostridia; order TANB77; family CAG-508; genus Merdicola. The sequence goes on along the minus strand of DBFJJM010000113.1, from coordinate 181 downwards.
CCAATACTAATCCAGTAAGCATAGGAGAGACATTATTATATACTATTAATATTATTAATAATGGACCATCTGTAGCTCAAAATGTTGTCGTAACAGATGCGATTTCTTCTGATATTTTAAATTCCGAGTTTTCAATAGATGGGGGAGAAACATGGAGCACATGGACAGGGCAATATGAAAT
>DBFJJM010000112.1:0-2873 GCA_048393175.1 Candidatus Merdicola sp. | reverse complement strand
AAAAAAAGAAATTTTTAAAAATAAAATATTAGCAAAGATATGGAAGCATTATCAAGTTTTTCCCGTTGATAGAAAAGTAAAAGATGTAGGAAGTGTTTTACAATCTCTTTCTATTTTTGAAGAAAATAAAGCAGCACGTTTACTCCTATTCCCAGAAGGAGGAATCCCTAAAAAGGAAGAAACAGAGGGAAGCAGAGTCAAAAAGGGAGCCTGTTTTTTTGCTGCTACTTTAGAAATACCAATTATTCCTGTATATATTACAAGATACCCCAAGCTATTTTCTAAAGTTTATGTAGTATTTGGTCAGCCGCTTTTTGTTTCGAAACAAGTATTGAAAAACAAAGAAAAGTTGAAAGAAGAGTCTAGCAGATTAGTTCAGACAATTTTTTTATTAGGTAAAGAAAAATTAGAGTAAAAGAGTAGATGGTACAATATGAGATTATTATGTTATTCCAGGTGGAAAACAAGAACAACAAGAGACTAATATAGAAACACTAGAAAGAGAAATAAAGGAAGAATTAGAAATAAAAGTAAATGTAAAACAAAAGTTAATAGAATATAACTCGGATTATGACAATAGTATACAAATATTTTATATTTGTACCTATAAAGATGGAATGATAGGTACCGGAAATGGTCCTGAGATGATAGACAAAGAAAACTATAAAGGGGTGTTTGAACCTGTAATTATAGAATATTCTAAATTAGACGGTATTAATTTAGTACCAGAAGAGATAAAAAATTGTTAATGGAAAGCTTCAATTAGTAAAATGAAAAAAAAAATTATAGCTATTTTATAATAAAACTAAATGGGGTAAGACATATAGATGAAATTATAGAAGAATTAGAACAAGCATTTCAAACGTTACGATATTACTCAGTAGAAGATTTTGCGGGATTGATAAAGAGAATGTATCATAAGCAGTATAAAGAAAAAGTAGAAAAATTTGCTTAATCTTTTGAGTCTTATTTATATGGTTTAAGAGAAGTATTTGGAAATATGGGAGGATTAGCTATTATATCAAAAGTAGATGCTCTTATGAAGAATTAGTAAAAAAAGTATATTCTAAAAAAATACAAATAAGAGAAAGATATGCCAATGGTAATGTAGGACTTGTTACAAATTATGGAGAAAGAAACCAAAATTATATAATTGATACAGGTGGTATGCAAACAGCACCAAGAATTTTAAACGGAATCGGAAATTATAGGATTAGTAATTTAAATATTTTGCATTGTCCTGACCTAGATATACAAACAGCAAGAGAAGAATTAGCACTATTAATGCAAAGTGGTATTATACAAGATAAAAATTTAATTACACCATATATGATAGAACAAATACTAGAATATAAAACATTTAATTTTTATGCAGATAAGAAAAAACTTCTTATGTTGGTAATGTAACAGCAGATATTTCTGGTTTTATTAAAAATGAAATAGAGAAAGAAAAAGAATTTGATTAAATCACAAAGAACATAAAAAAAGACTAGAATTTTTATAAATAATATGTTATAATTTGTTAGTCTAATATTGGGGTGTAGCCAAGTGGTAAGGCAGATGGCTCTGACCCATCGATGCGTAGGTTCGAATCCTACTACCCCAGCCATTTCCCTTATATGAACATCATCTACTTTATGAGTGGATTTGAGGTTTAATATAAGGGCTAATTTTTTATAAAAATAGGTCATTTTCCTTATTCTAATTATTATCAGATTTTATAAATAGGAGGTAGTACAAAGGGCTTTTCAAGAAAGATACTAAAAAAGGAGAAAATAAATCATCTTTTTTAATTTATTGACAGAGTATAGTGTATATTATGTTTGGGGAAAAGAATAATAGGAGAAATTTTATGAATGAGAAAATTATATCAGCATTGCAGAAGTAAGAAAAGCAACAATAGCTAATAAATACCCAAACTAAATATGTGATTTGGACTTTTCAGATTTTCAATGGGTATATGACACAAAGGAAATAGAAGAAATATCAAAAGAAACCAGAAAAAGAATAACACAAAGAAGACTAAATTTAGAATGGCCCAATAATTATATGCAAGCTACAAGAGAAAAAGTGCTGAATATAATATTGTATTAATAACACAATAAAAAGGTATACAACAGAATACAACGGAGTAGATTTTAGAGAAGATGATGAAGGAAGATAAGAGATTTATCATTTTTACTATTTCAACTACAATATTACTTCTTTACAGATTAACTAAATAAAGAGACTACTTACTACTTTGTATTGCATATTAAATATGGATTTGATATAATAAAATTATTATAAGCAGATGTAATTTAATGGTAGAATGTAACCTTCCCAAGGTTAATACGAGGGTTCGATTCCCTTCATCTGCTCCAAAAGATATAATCGTCGCACCAATGTGACGTTAGTTAAAAATCAACTGAAATATGTTGATTTTTTTGTCGTATTTTTAGACAAGACTAGCAAAGAAAGGATTGGTGTGATATGATTAAAGTAATAAAAAAGAAAATCAATATGAGTGATGAACTTAGGAACAAAATTAAATGGTCTTGCAAATTTAGTAATCAGCCTTACGAAATCATAGAAGGTTGTTTACGAATTGTGGAACATACGAATTTAGCGTATGTAGAACCCCACAAAGTAATCATTGATGATAAGTTATACTTATTCTTCAATGAACAAAAACATTTTTACATAGGTAATTTAAACAAGAAAATACCTATTGCTGATTTATCAGATTACATAGCAAGGCATTAATTTGAGAGTTTATACTCCCACTATATTGGTTTATTTTGTCATACAAAAAATCAATATAAAATATTAAGGTGTCCTTGTTATGTGACACCTTTTTGGTGCCTTTCACAAATCCAAAAATGAAAGGAGAA
>DBFJJM010000111.1:0-12961 GCA_048393175.1 Candidatus Merdicola sp. | reverse complement strand
TACCATTTTAATATATTTTTTATTTTTTCCTTCTGGCAGAATCATTTCTAGCAAAGTAGCTATGATAACGGCTACAATAATTTGACCTGCCCAAGAACGAATCCATTCCATTTTCCCTTTTTCCTTTCTTCTTGTCTTCTAACGATACATCAGTCCACTATTCGAAATTTTAATAACAAGGGTAAGTCCAACAATTAGTAAAACAGACATCACACATAAAATAGCAAGCAAGATTTTAAAGGTATCTCCCATTTGTCCTAATAACTTAACAATTTTAGTATCAGCAAGTGGTTCTGCAATTGCCGCTACTAAATAATAGGCAAACATCATAATGGTTAACTTTATAATCGGTACAATACAGATTCCCACTATAATAATAATTCCCACTATTCCTACTGCATTTTTTAAAATAGTAGAACACCCCATGACCGTATCTACTGCATCTCCTAAAATTTTTCCTACTACCGGAATAAAATTCGATACAGCAGCTTTAGTTGTTTTAGCAGTTAATCCATCCACACTACTTCCTAAGGTTCCTTCAATTGATAACACTCCTACAAAAACAGTTAGCACAATTCCCATTATCCAAACTACACTAGAACTCATCAGTTTTGATAACTTTTCTAATTGCACCTTATCGGATATTTTAGAAACAATCGAAATCGCTGTACTTACTAAAATAACTGGTAAAATAACAAATTGAAAAAGATTGGCAATAAAATGAATCGTAAAAAGAATAACTGGTTGCATGATATTAACAGAAACAATACTTCCTGTTGCTAATACTAATGTCATAAGTAAAGGAATTAAAGATTGTGTAAACCCTATCATATTTTGAATAGAATCTTTTATCATACTTATGATATTTCCAAAATTAGTAAGAATTAAAGAGGCAATTAATATGTATTGTACATAATAGGTCACTTTTGAAACTGTGTCATTTTCTAGACTATCTCCTATTGTTTTAATAATACTATGAATCACAATAATGACTAGAATACTGCCGAAGTACGGTTACCGATTCTTTTACTTCTTTTCCTAATAAAGAAAAAATTTTTTTGGCAATCGTCTCATTATCAATGTCTCCTTTTATTGCTGATTCAAATAAATCCTTTGGGTTAATATCTTCAAATTCTTCTTGTGTATATTTTTCTGCTTCCTTTAAAAAATCAGAAATACCTAAATTTTCTGTTTGTGAATCTAATAGTTCTTCTGTTTGTGCATGACTAAAGGAAGGAATAAAAAAGAAAAGAGAATATACCAAAAGGAAAAAAATAAGTAAATTAGTTAAAAATTTCCCTCCTTTATGTTTTATCATTTGTTTATTCCTTTCTATGGTAAAATTTTAACGACTGTTTCTAGTAAACTAGAAACAATAGGAACCGACATTGTTATTATCATGACTTTTCCTCCTAAATCCACTTTATTTGCAATAGAAGTTTCTCCAGAATCCTTACAAATACTAACTGCAAATTCTGTTAAAAAAGCAATTCCTGTTATTTTTAATAAAATTCCAAGAAACTGACTATTTACATTTGCTTTGCTTGCTAAATCATTAAATAATCCAATTACTCCAGAAAGTTTGTCCAGAATGAGAAAAAGAAGAAGGATTCCTGCTATTAAAGAAACATAAATAGCAAATTCTGGTTTGTACTGTTTTAAGATAATGATAATAACTAAAGCAGTAAGTCCAATACCGATAATCTTAATGATTTCCATTTACCCCTCCTGTCTTCTCCTTCTATAAATTAAAAATCGTTCTTACTGTATTAAATAATCCACTAATTTCTTTAATCACCATTGTAAGAACAATTACAATTCCTGCTAAAGTTGTCATCATAGCTTGGTCTTCTCTTCCCGCTCTTACTAATACTTGATGCAATACCGCTACTAAAATTCCAATGGCAGCTATTTTGAACAATAAATTGATATCCATACTTTCCTCCAGTTTCGTTTAAATTAAAAAAATAACAATGGCACAACCTCCTACAACTCCTAACGTTTTATACATCTTCTCATTTTTGGCTCGTTCTATTTCGGCTTTTTCTATTTGAGTTGTTAGAAAATGAATCGTAAGCTCAATTTGACTAATTTGACCTTCTACATCTGTTTTACCTAATAATTTACTAAGACCTTTCAATATCGTCTTATCTTCTTGTTTTAAACTAAGAGGTGTTTCTTCTATTGCTTCTTGCCACGCTTGTCCTGCTGATTTTTGTTCCATTTTTTGAATGGCAGTTAAAAAAATTAGACTAATGGTTTGTTTACTACTATTTGCAATTTCTTTAAAAATTTCAGGAATAGGTTCATAGGTATAACGCATTTTCGTTTGCATAATAGTAAGTGCTGTTTTTAGTTCTTTAAGCTCATTTACTCTATTTTTATATTTACCAGAGCACATCAGTCCAATTACCACTGATATTGCAAAAGAAGTAAATAAAAGAAGTCCTTTTATCATTACCATAGCTCTTGTCCTTTCTTTTTTGTATCTTCTATAATTATATATATGCTACTTTTGATTACTTTAGAACTATTCTTTTTGTTTCTTTTTTCTTTTATATCACCACATATTCTCCTGTTCTTTTATTTAAAGCATACACTTTTTTTATTTCTCCTTTTCTTTCTTGATTGAGAAAAATGATACGTTCAAAAATATTTTTTTCTATTAATTCTGATAAAGCAGGATTTAATCTAATTTCTTCGATGCTCCCCCCATGTGCCGTAAAAACTCCTTTTATCCCACAGCATACAGCATATTGAATTGCTTGCACATCTTCTTTACTTCCAATTTCATCTGCTACAATGACTTGTGGTGACATAGAACGAATTAACATTTTCATTCCCATGTCTTTTTGTACATTGTCTAGCACATCTGTTCGCATTCCAATATCATTTTGTGGTATACCACGATACATAGCAGCAAGCTCTCCTCTTTCATCTACCATTGCTACTGTTTTTCCTTTTAATTTCATTCCTTCTATTCCATCACTAATTCTACGAATCAAATCCCTTAAAATAGTAGTTTTTCCTGCTCCCGGTTCGGAGACAATAAGGGTATGAAAAATGGTATTTTCTTCACTATTAATAACATAGGGAATTAATCGATTACTACATCCTAATACTTGCCTTGCAATACGAAAATTCAGTTGCGAAATATAGTTCATATTAGAAATCTTTTCTTCTGTCATTACAATACTTCCGGAAATTCCTACACGGTGTCCACCTTTTACTGTAATATATCCATTACAAATTTGTTTTTGATAAGAATAAATAGAATTGTCGCAAATGTGTTGCAATGTCTCTACGATTTCTTCTGTTTGAACAATATGATTTATTACATCATCTTCCTGTCCAAAACGCAGTAACATTGGTTGATTCACTCTTAAACGAATTTCTTCTAAGAAGTTATAATTTACATCACTTCTTTTTAATTCTTTATCTAGTAATATCGCTATATTAGTTGGAAAATAGCGAAAAATTTCTCCAAAATTGACCATATTTCCTCCACATAAAAAAGGACATATACATACTATTACTATGTATATGTCCTTTTTCTATTTTTAGAACTTATTTTTTCTTTTTATTCTTCGTCCCAATTATGATAAACTTCCATAACATCATCTAAATCTTCTAAATGCTCTATTAAACGTTCCATTTTTTCTTGTCCTTTATCATCTAAAGAAACATATGTTGTTGGAACCATTTGCACAGATGCTTCTTCCATTTCCATTCCTTCTGTTTCTAATGCCTCTCTTACATCTGAAAATTCTTCTGGAAGAGTATAGATTTCATAACAATCTTCTTCTACTTTCATATCATCTGCACCTTTTTCTAGTACGAAAAGCATTAACTCATCTTCTGATAATTTCACTTTTTCTTTGTCTAATACAATGACACCTTTTTTTTCAAACAAATAGGAGACACAACCTGTGGTACCTAAGTTTCCTCCTGCTTTGTCAAAAGCATGTCTTACATCTGCTGCTGTACGATTACGATTGTCTGTACTAGCTTCTACAATAACAGCCACACCATTTGGTCCATATCCTTCATATACAATTTCTTCATAGCTTTCGGCATTACCTGTACCAGTCGCTTTTTTAATTGCATTATGAATTGTATCATTTGGCATATTAGCTGCTTTACATTTTGCAATTACATCTTTTAATTTAGAATTACCTGCTGGGTCAGGTCCACCTTGTTTTACTGCAATTAATAACTCTCTTCCTAATTTGGTAAAGATTTTCCCTCTTGCCGCATCTGCTTTTCCTTTTTTTGCTTGTATGTTATGCCACTTTGAATGTCCTGACATGGTTAAATCCTCCTTTATATTTCTTAGTATTTAAGCCAATTAAAGCTTTTTACTTGTATATAATAGCACATCTTACTGTTTTTGTGTAGCCCTTTTGTATTGATTTTCAATTTTTTTACTCATTACGATATCTGAAGTTTTTCTTGTTAAATCTTTCATCAGTAGCTTATCATGTATAGGTTCAAAAATATTAAATTAATTTTCTTCTACCGCTTGAGTTGGTACAGTGTTAATAATAAATTATCTAAAATAGAAAACTGAACATTAGAAAGTGGAATTATAGAAAAGCTTCTTGTTCTAATTTGCAATTTGTTTTGAGCATTTCTTCTATTAGTTCATTAAAGTTTTCATATTCTTTATCACTTTTTAGTTTTTCTAGTTTTTCAGCATAGTCTATTTTCATTTCTTTCCAATATTCTCTCTTACTATAAAAAGCCTCTATATCCATTAAATATGGTTTAATTCTTGGTATTATCTTTTTAAGTCTAATAAAAATATGAAACCCACCTATATCGATATCACTCCAATGATAAAATTCATAAGTTTTATCACTATTATATATTTTTTTAAAAAATTCACCTTTTACAGGGCTATACATACCTCCATGATAAATTACAAATTCATTTTGTTCCTGTTTGTTGTGTATATAATCAACATAATTAGCTTTGTTTTCTATAAATAGAATTTTCTTTACATTTTTAATTTTTATATTTTTCATATTTTTGATGCTATAACTATTTATATAACTTCCTAAAGTTTCTTTTTTATACTCTATTTTTTCGTTACAAATCTCACACTCTAAATCTCCACAAAATTCTATTATTTCTGGATATTTCGAAATTCCGTACTTCTAATAAAATATCATCATTACTCTCCTCATTTTGTACGTCACCATTTAATAAATATTTTTTTATAATTCTAATAATAATATGTTCTATCTTTTTCTCAAAGTATTTTGAATCACCAAAACATTTTATACTTAATACTCTTTTTAAGGCTTGTTTCTCTACGTCAATTACTTTTAAAACCCTTAAAATATCTTTACCATATTCATAAGGAAACAAATTATTAGGTTTATGTCTTATTCGTAGATATTGTATCATGTCTTTTCGATATAACTCTAACCAACCCTTTTTAAAGCTAACCTTTTCTAATAACTCTATTAACGTCGTATTTATTGTCTTTAACTCTATTCTTCCTACTTCTCTATATACTTCAGTTACATTTTCCTTATTCAGCCATACTTCTTGCATAATGTTTCCGCTTCTCATGTTTCTTCCAAGAATAGCCAACTAAATTATCCTTATTTAAGCTAATTACAACATCATGAAATAATTTCTTTTTTTCGTAATCCTCTATATTATATTCTTTTAAATTTTTTAGTTTTAAAAGAATTCTTCTATTTGTTTGTTCCGTTAATGCCTTACTTATTTCATATTTGTCTAATAATTTATTTAAAATTATATTTCTAACATTCATCTCTTATCTTTCTCCATGTTACCATTTTTCTTTATTGACATATTTTTTTACCACTATTTTGTGTTCTTCTGGGTTTAACACTAATAAAGTGGAATCTACTAAACTTTGAATGTCTTGTAGCTTTTCTGGTGGTGCTGCAAAAATGGATTGAAATCCAATTCTTTTTAATAATTTTATACTTTCTTCTATTCTTTCACTATCCATTTTACTAAAAGCTTCATCAAAAACAATTAATCTTATCGTATTTTCCTCATTTTTTATTCTATAAATTTGTGCAAAAGATGCTAATATAGAAATATAGAAAGGGGTTTGTGTTTCTCCTCCTGATTTTTTTAATAATGTTTTGGATAATCTTTGTTCATTTCCTATTTTATCTTTTACAATAAGGTCAAAGTTCAAATAGGTTCTATAATCTGTGTATTCTTTTATGTTTTTCTCATATTGTTCCGTTGAAACTAAACTTTCATTTATGTCGGTAGTTGTTACTTTATCAAATAATTCCTTAATTTCTTGTGCATATTTTTGATTAAATTGTACTGCACCAATTCCCCAATCACCAAGTAACATTTCATCTGTTATCATATTGTAAAATCTTTTGTACTCTTGTTTTGGTGATACCCTAAAATTGTAAGTATCTGTTCCAAATATATGTTCACCTAATGCATTATTCAAATCTTTTATTTGGGATTTGACTTCATCAATATTAGATTTTAACTTATCCAAAAATTCTATTCTGAATTGTTCATATGCTTTGTTTCTGGAATCCTCTATTTTTCCTAAATACTCTGGTAAGTCTATTTCTCTTAACTGTTTTAATTCTTCTGCAAATTCTTTATTATTGGCATCAAGGATATTATAGGATAACTGATATTTAGTAATATAATCCCTACGTTTTTCTATTAGAGTTTCACTTATTTCTTCTTTTCTTTTTGTTGTGATTTTTATATGTCGTATAAATACTTCATAAATCTTTTCACTCGTTCTTTTTAGTCTTTCCTTTCCAAATCTTTCTTCTCCAATTGTTTCTTGCCATTCACAGTTATATTGTTCTTCTATTTGCTTAATTTTATCTTGTAATCTTTCTTCTAGTTCTGGTATTTTTTCTTTTTCATTGGTTTGTATATCTTTTCTTAAGCTTTCCATTATTTTCGTATATTCAATGATTAAATCTTCTTTCTCTTTTTTTTGTTGCTCTTTCCTTTCTATTTTTTCCGTTATGCCATTTAGCCAAAACATATCCATGTTATCTAATTCTTTTTGTATATTCCCCTTTTCTACTTGATATTTCTCCTTTTTCTTTGCTTCTTCTACATTATTACCGAAATTAACAATATCATCTTCGCTGAAGTTTGACATTTCTTTTAAATTTTCCATTATCTTCATAATGGTCTCTTGGTTTGTCATTTTTTCTTTCAGTTTATTCAATTCCTTTTGTTTTGTTTCTTTTTGCCTTCTTAGGGCTTCTTTTCCTATGATAGGATATTGATAACTTTTTGGATTTATCTTTCTTAAAACATATCCTTGATATAACATACAATCTGGCATTATTGCTATTTTGTTTTGTCTCAATTGTTCTATTGTTTCACATTTGATTACTCTACCTAATAAATAATTTATATAAGTCCTTGCTAAATCATTTTGTGTTATAACCTCCATAGCTAAACTATTATTTATTAGTGAATTGCTTTCTTTTCGAATTTTTTCAATATCTACAATACCAAAGGAATGTATTTTATCATTATCTTTAGCTAACTTTCTATATATTTGGGATGCTTTTTCAAAAAATTCCGGTTCTACTATTAGATATTTTTTCTGTGTATTTAAATATCCTTCTATCGCATTTTGCCATTTGGCATCTTTTACTTCTAACAAATCGGCTAAAATATAAGTAGTAATATTCAATCTATTTTCTATTTCTGTTTTAAACTCTATTAAATTAGTTTCATATGGATTTATCCCTTTTTCTAGTTTCTCAATATCTTCTTCTAATTCTTTTTTGATTATTATATCCTTTTTTTGTTCATAATCTTTTTCAAAAAATACTTTATTCCCTAAAGCGATTAATTTTTCTATTTTTATTTGAATTTCATGAATTGCATTCATTTCTATGTCGCAAAAATTATCTTCATTTATATTTTCAATATATTTTAATAAATCTTTTATTTCAGTAATTTCATCTTTCTGACTTGTTGCTATTTTATTTTTTATTGTTTCTAATTGTAAAATATTAGCATTCCATTTTAGAGTATGATTTCTAAAGGAATTAATGGTACTTCTTTCTAGTTTATCAATAGTAGCTATTTTATTTTTTATTTCTTCTATCTTATTGGTTAGTTCTTTTCTTTTTGCTTCTATATCTGATTTTGCTCTAATTTCTCTTAATTCATCAATTTCATCTTTCAACTTAACTTTTTCTGCTGTTAAATCAATTATTGCTTTTTCCTTTTCTTCTTTTCGCAATTTTTTATTTTCTGCTTCTTGTTTTAATAATTCCAATCTTTCTATCAATATTTGTTTTTCTGCTCTCCAAATCAAATATTGTTCTTCTCTTTCTTTCGAGATTTCATTTATATAAGCATTACCTATATGTTCAATTCTCTCTAGTTCAGTTTCTTTTATCTTCATTATTTCTACTTGTTTCGATAAATTATTATACTGTCTTATATTTTCCTGCATAGATGTAATATCAATTTTGTTTTTTACATCACATATATATTCTACAATAAATTTTTCTATATCATCAATCGGTGTGAAGGTTACAGCTTTTTTAAATAAATTAAAAAATTTTTGGTTTAAACCTCCTAGTTTCCCTCGAATGGCATCTTGATATTGTTTATTACTACTATATATTTCATAGTTTTTATTTCCATATTCTCTTGTTAAAAAACTCTTTAAATCTTTATATGAAAATGGAATATTATTTTCCCCTACAAACTCATTTTCTGGTATTTTTCTATTGATATAGAAAAAGTGACTTTCTGTATCACTATCTTTATAGATATCAAAAACAATTCCTAAAGAAAATTCTTTTCTAGTTACTTTATCATAGAATTCACATACAATATAACTTGTAAATCTATCCTTTCTTAAATATCTATATCCAACATCGCCATCATCACCGATTTCTCCTTTTAGGTATCCTTCTAGACTTCTTCCAGCCTTATCATTAGCAGCTTTATTAAAAAACGTTCCTCTCGTATCACCTAATATTAATAATTGCAAGGCATCTAAAATGGTAGATTTTCCAGCACCATTCTTTCCTGTTAAAAAATTTGTATTATCAAATTCAATCACTTGTCTGTTAATATAATGCCAATTGATTAACAACATTTTTTTTAATAATTTCATTCTTCTTCCACTCCCACATTTTCGTCATTTTCTTCTTCCTCATTTACTTCTTCTAAGGTTTTGATTGCGTTACTCAAACTAGTTATTTTTTCGTTTGTTATTACGAATAAAATAGATGGCAATATCACAATTTTTGTTTCTGGCTTTTCTAATATGCCTTCTACTTTTTGAATAATATTAAAACGAATCAAATTAGATAATGCTGTTCTTATTTCTATATCCGACGGCTTTTTATCATATGCTCCTACGCTTTTTAGTGTTGAAATAATATCTGCTACACTAATAATAACATCTGTATTCAATCTTAAATTTTCTCTTTCTTCATCATATTTTAGCCTTAATCCATAAAGAAATATAGTTGTATTTTTATCAAGTCTTTTTTTGTTATATCCCAATTCATTTTCTATGTATATAACTTCATAATTGCTATCTTTTATAATTTTATACCCTGCTATTTCTAAATACTCTCTAAAAAGCTCCATATTTCTATCTATGAATCTATAATCCACATTTGATTTGAACATTTTTTGATTTTTATCATATATTCTATTTACGATAAATGTCTTTGCTAAAATCAGACTAAGAACTCTCTTAAAATTTTCTTTTTCTCCATTTGTTAATTCATTATACTTTTCTATAAACATTTAATTTCTCCTTATAAATTTTATATTTGGTATGATAAAACCATTATTATTTACTATTTCATCACTATCTTGTATATAATAAAAACTTTTTCCTCCCTTATCTGCTTTTATGGTTGCAAGTATTAGTAATATTAAATCTTCCGTTGTATCTAGATTTATTTCATTTGATGTAATAAATGGTTTTCCTTTAAAATTATTTTCCATAAATTCGTTAATTTGCCTATTACTATATAATTTTTCAAGGCTTTTAGCAAATTCATAAAATGCATTTGAATCAATTGCTTTTTCTTCTTTCAATGGTATTGGATTTCCTTGATTTTTTTTATTATTTAAATTTCTAACATAAATAGAATCTTGATTTAGATATTCTTGCCTTATTATTTTTATTTCTTTTTCCATTTTTTCCACTATATTATCTTTTTTAGAGTTTTTTAAAAGACTAACTAGCTTGCCTTTTAATTCTTTATCACTTGTCAATAAATATTGTATTCTTTGTACAGAGGCTCTTACATAATCTGTATTTTTTTGTTCTATTTGGTTCATGGTTGAATCTATATTTTCATAAACTTCTAATACCGTTCTAATTTTATCTAATATATCTTTTTCTGCCTCTTTATTTGATTGATATCTTTTATTTTTACTTGCTATTTCTATTGTTCTTTTTAATAACTCTGTGTCTGCCAAAATATTATTTAACATATCTTTTATTGGAGTTTTATATCTTGGTACAGAGTCTCTAGTAAATCTTGGAAAGATTACTTCATCACTATATTCTTTATATTCAAAAAAATGTTCTTTTACAATGTCGTTTATATTATCTTTATTACTTATTTTCTTATGAAACCTACCTAGACTATTATAAAGTGATTTTAACTCATTAACTAATTCAATGGTATTACTGTACGCTGTATTTATTGCATTATATGTCTCATCTTTTTCAATACTTGCTAATTTTAAACCTGAATACGTTGCAAATACATAGGAATTATATTCTACTTGCTTTTCTTCTACTAATGAAATTAATAGATTTATAAATTTTATAGAATAGTCTGGTAAAATGATAAACTCCTCAAATGAATCTCTTTGCATTTCAAATTCAATCCATCCTGCCCATTTTAATTTTCTTAATAAAAAATAGGCTTTACTAGAGACATTGCTATCTTTTAATTCATTTGCTTTGTCATCTTCTGAAAAGTCTTCTCTATTGAACGATTCTTCTAAATTATTAATGAGTCTTGCTATTATATTTTCTCTTGAAATAAACATTTCCTGTTTAAAAGCTTCTCCTAATACAAATAGTGCTTCTATATAAATATTTTTATTTTTAGATACTAAGATAGAAAAAAAGTTTTCTGGTATCTTATCAAATAAATTCATTTAATTCCCTCCATTTTCTTTTCTGTAATATTTTACCATATTTTTATTTTCTAGTCTACTTTTTATGTAAAATTATATTAAAAAAGGGAAATCTTTCGTTACATAAAAAACACACCTCCAAACTTTTATCTAACGTTTGGGGTGCATTTCATTTATCCTGCCTAGATTCTTTTATGGCTCTATAAAGAAAGTTGGAATTCCACTAGAATAAGGTGCAATATCATATTGTTGAAAGAAAATATAGATTCCTTTTGGTACTAAATAAAATTGATTTAGACGAAACGTATTTAATACCAACTGACAATAATCGTCAAAATACGTTCCTTTTCCTTCTTCTATTTGGTCATTGATTTGTCGATTCACTTCTTTTAAAATATCGATTGCATAATATGGGTCATTTTGATACACTTCTTGCAAAGTAATTTGTCTTGCCATTTGTAAATCCCAGTTTTGTGAGAAACGAATGGTATTTCCATGTGCTCCACCAGAAAAGATGTATTGGTCCATGTAGAGACTTATCCTATTTTTCTCCTGATACGTAACGGTATAATTTAAAATCACTTCATAAACCATAATAGGATAACCATTTGCTTTGTTATATTCATATGTCTTTTTGGCTTCTTCAAACAATTGTCTTTCTGCATATTTTTTTAAATGATACGCAATTTGTTTGTTATATTCATTAAATTTTTCTATTCCATAGGGATATTGTTTAGATTTTAATTTAGGATATTCTATTGTGTATTTTAAAATCACTTCTCCTTGATAAGACATTTCTCTTTGTAAGACTTGTTTTTCTATCACATTTGCCATATTGACTCCTCCTTAGTGTATACAATATGATAGAAAAACAAATTTGTTATATAGAAAGATTATATTTATTTTTTTTCATAGGGTAAACTGATAATCGCTTTAAAACAGTCTCCTTCTATTTGTACGGTAAACGTTCCTTGTTGCAATTCTACTAAACCTTGTACAATCGATAATCCTAATCCAGAACCTTCACTTGTTCTGCTACTATCTCCTTGATAAAATCTTTCTATTAAATCTTTGGAAGAAACATTTAATCTTGTCTTAGAAATATTGATAATAGAAAGTTCTATTTCCTCTTCTTTCTTTTCTATCGTTACATATACCCTTGTATTTTCTAAAGCATATTTTGCTATATTTCCATATAGATTTTCTAACACTCTCCAGAACTTTTTACTATCTAGGGATAAAAGAATTTCTTGCTGATAAAAATTACTAATGACCTCTAAATTCTTTTTGGAAAAAGCTTCTGCAAATTCCCCATTAGCCTGTCTTATCATTTCTACTAAATCTAATGTTTCCCATACTACTTTTTCATTTCCAGAACTCACTTTCGAAATCTCCATTAAATCTTCTGTCATGTTTTTGAGCCTCTGTGCATTTTTATCTAATGTATTTATATATTCTATTGTTTTTTGATTCTGATTTGGTTCTTTTTTTAATAATTTAATATAGTTTAAAATAGAAGTAAGTGGTGTTCTTAAGTCATGCGAAACATTCGTAATTAAATCTGTTTTTAACCTTTCTGCCCTTAGTTTTTCTTCTACTGCTATTTTCATTCCTTCTTGAATCGAATTCATTTGATTAACAAGATGGATAAATAGCTTACTTCTCGTATGAAATTGTTCTGTATAATTTCCTTTAGCTAATTTTTCCATTTGTTTTTCTATTTTTGTATACTCTACTGCATCCTTAAAAACAAAATACCACACAGTAAAATACAGTATACCAATTCCAAGTATAAAAATAGCAGGAAAATAATAATAAAATAATA
>DBFJJM010000110.1:0-5333 GCA_048393175.1 Candidatus Merdicola sp. | reverse complement strand
TCAAAAAAAGAAAGATAGATAAAAGAAATGGAGAAATGGCTGAGTGGTTGAAAGCGCACGATTCGAAATCGTGTATAGGGCAACCTATCGTGGGTTCAAATCCCACTTTCTCCGCCAACAAGGGGTGAAATATGCCAAAGGAAAAGCAAAATAAAATGAAAAAAAATAAAGTGATTCATCTTTGTATTATTGCATCTATTGTGGTTCTTCTTTTAGCAATTGCTGGGATAATAATATTAAAATATCAAGTAGAAGGAGAAACGAATCCACCATTTGAATTAACTAAATTAATTGTAGTAAGTACGGCACAAGGATATGAAAAAGAAAATCCTTCTGCAAAATGGGATTTAGAAATTGACCAAAATAATGATTTTTATATTGGAATAGAGAAAAATCCGAATTACTCAAAAAGTGAAGTAATAAAAAGTGTTACACTAGAGAATTTTTCTTACCAAGAGATGCCTCAAAAAGGTACAATGTGCTTATATAGACCAGCGGAGACAGGATTATATAGAAGAGAAGAACAAAATAAATTTAAAAATAGTATTATTTATAAAGGAAAAAAAGAAACGAATTTGAAACAATTAGAAATAGCAAATCAAGGAGGCGTTATTCTTTTTCGCTCTACAAATCAAAATGTGGCTGAATATATTTCTGAGGAGGGAGAAGAGATTCTTCATGATGGGACAATTTTGGCAAAAACGAATATGATACCAGAACAGATTGAAACAACTCTTTGTTTTGATATTTTGATTGAAACAGGAAATAACGTAAAATATAAAGCTGCTATAAAAGTAAAGTTACCAATAGAGGGAATGTTTCAAGACGGAACTGCTACATATGAAAAAACAGACTTTGAAGATGTTATTTTAAAAAGGGTAGTAAAATAAGAAAAAAGGAAAAAGGCTATTGCGTAAGTAATGAAAAAAAGATATAATAGAAAAAGAAAAGAGTTTAGCCTTTGTATGGAAAGTAAGTTTTGATAAAAAGCTATGAACCTTGTCAGGTCCGGAAGGAAGCAGCAATAAATAGTCCTTTTATGTGAGATTTACTTTCCATAGAGAGGCTAAACTTATATTAAGGGAGTGATTGTTTGGCATACACAGCATTATACAGAAAATTTAGACCACTTACTTTTGCAGAAATCGTAGGGCAAGAGCATATTACTAAAACCTTGCGTAATCAAATTATAGAAGGGCGAGTAGGACATGCTTATCTTTTTAACGGAAGTAGAGGAACCGGAAAAACTTCTGCAGCAAAAGTGCTAGCAAGAGCCATAAACTGTCTTAATCCAAAACAAGGAGAGCCTTGTAATGAATGTGAGATATGTAAAGCTGCTCTTACAGGTTCGTTAACAGATATTGTGGAAATGGATGCCGCATCAAATAATAGTGTAGAAGATATTCGAGCAATTCGAGAAGAAGTGAATTTTTTACCAACTATTGCAAAATACCGTGTGTATATTATAGACGAGGTACATATGTTATCAACAGGAGCGTTTAATGCACTACTAAAAACATTAGAAGAACCACCAGAGCATGTAAAATTTATTTTAGCTACCACAGAACCACAAAAACTTCCTGCTACTATTTTATCTCGTTGTCAGCGTTTTGACTTTAAACGTATTTCTGAAGAAAATATTATAAAACGTCTGCAAATAGTACAAGAAGAAAGGGCTTTTTCGATTACTCCAGAGGCTATGAAATTAGTGGCAACTCTTTCAGAAGGAGCATTAAGAGATGCTTGGAGCATTTTGGAAAGATGTATTCAAGATGGAGATATTAATATAGAAGCAGACAAAATAAAAGAATTAGTGGGAATTCCAAAACTGGAGGAGATTTTCAAATTAGTAGAAGGAATTGCTGAAAAACAGGTGGAAAGTTGTCTAGAAATGATTCAAGAAATAATAGAAGAAGGAAAAGACATTACTAATCTGGTATGGGAAATCATTAAATATTTTCGTGATATTTTGCTTTATCAAACAAGCAAAATATCTACTCTTCATAGTGAAGAAGAACAAAGGCAGATAGAAAAACTTTCTCAAAAGATACCAAAAGAAGATTTAATGGAGTACATCTCCCAATTTTCTCTTTTAGATAATGAAATGAAATGGGCTACACAAAAAACAGTTTTATTACAAGCAACCATTATTCGTTTATGTCATGAAAAACCAAAAGGGATAGAAGAATTAGAAAAAAGAGTAAGACAGTTAGAACAAAAAGTAAAAGAAGGAAAAACTATTTCTGCTATCAATCCTAGTTCGAATGTAACATCAAGTGTACTTGAACAAAAAGAGCCAAAGAAAAAACAGAATAATCCGCTAAAAACAGAAAAACAAAACACAATGCAGACTGAGACGATTCAAGAAGAAACTTTTTGGTCGCAAGTTTTAAGTCAATTGAAACAAGAAGGAAAAATCATGTTATATACCAATTTAATGAATGCAAAGGCAAAAAAGATAGACGATATGACAGTTGAAATTGTTTTTTCTAACGGGTTAAATTCTTTTGGAAAAACAGTATTAGAAAAAACGGAAAACAAAGAAGAGCTGAGAAAAAAAGTTTCAATTGCATATGGGCAAGATATGCAAATCAAATATATAGATGCAAAAAAACAAGATGTACCAAAGGCAAAAGACAATTCGGAATTAGAAAGTTTAGCCAAGGATTTTGATTTACCAATTAATATTATTGAAGAATAAGGAGGATAACATGGCAAAAAGAGGAGGATTCCCAGCAATGGGAGGAAATTTTGGAGGAATGAATTTAAATAATTTGATGAAGGAAGCAAAAAAAATGCAGGCTGACTTAACAAAATCACAAGAAGAGTTAGCTTCTAAAGTATTTGAAAGTTCCGCAGGTGGTGGAGCAGTAAATGTAAAAGTGACAGGAGAAAAAGTAGTAAAAGAAATTAAAATAAAACCGGAAGTAGTAGACCCAGAAGATGTAGAAATGTTAGAGGATTTAATTTTAACTTGTTTAAATCAGGCATTTAGTCAAATAGACCAATTGACAGCAGAGAAAATGGGAAAATTTAACCTACCAGGGATGATGTAAAAAACGGAGGAAACAAATGGCATCCTATTATTCACCTTCTATTGAAAAGTTAATTGAAAGTTTTGAAAGACTACCAAGTATTGGACATAAAACGGCAATACGCCTAGCCTTTTATCTGTTAGGGGCATCTGAAAAAGAAACAAATGAATTTGTTTCTTCTATTCTGGAAGCTAAAAAAAATCTGAAATATTGTTCGAAATGCTATAATATATCCGATACAGACCCATGCTTTATTTGTAATAATGCGAAAAGAGATACCTCTACTATTTGCGTAGTAGAAGATGTAAAGGATATTATTGCAATGGAAAGAACACATGAATTTAATGGGGTATATCATGTTCTTCATGGCTCTATTTCTCCTATGAATGGAATTGGACCAGATGATATTAAAATTAAAGAGTTATTAACAAGATTGCAAGGACAAGAAATAGTAGAAGTTATTTTAGCGACAAACCCTAGAGTGGAGGGAGAAGCAACTGCTATGTATTTATCTAAATTAATTAAACCACTTGGTATTAAAGTAACTAGAATTGCAAGAGGGGTACCAATTGGTGGGGATTTGGAATATACAGATGAAGTTACTTTATCACAGGCGTTAGAAGGAAGAAGAGAAGTGTAGGAGAAAGCATGCGAAATATTAAATTGACGATAGAATATGATGGAAAAGAATTTCATGGATGGCAAAAACAACCAAACAAATTAAATATACAAGGGACAATTGAAAAGGCAATTGAAGAAATAACAGGCGAAAAAGTAGAATTAATTGGCTCTGGAAGAACCGATGCAGGAGTTCATGCGTTAGGTCAAGTTGCTAATTTTAAGACCCATTCTACTTTGCCGGTAGAAAAAATACCAATTGCTATTAATTCTAAAATTAAAAAGGCGATTGTTATTCAAAAGGCGGAAGAAGTAGATGAGAATTTTCATAGTCGATATTGTTGTAAACAAAAAACATATCAGTATGTTATTAACAATTCTGAATATGGAACGGCCCTTTACCGAAACTTAGAATATCCTTTTGCTTCTTTTCTTAGAATAGAAAAAATGCAAGAAGCGGCAAAACAATTACAAGGAGAACATGATTTTAGAGCGTTTAAGGCAAGTGGGACAAGTAGTAGAAATAGCGTAAGAACAATTTATGAAGCAAAGGTGGAAAAAAAGAAAGATAGGATTTATTTTACTTTTACGGGAAATGGTTTTTTATATAATATGGTGCGAATTATGGCAGGTACTTTAATAGAAGTGGGATTAGGGAAAATACAGCCAGACCAAATCAAACAAATATTAGAATCAAAAGACCGTAAACAAGCAGGAAGAACTCTTCCTGCACAAGGACTTTATTTAGTAAAAGTAGAATATCCTGTTTAAAACAGGAACAGAAATAAAATTATTTTCATAATATATAGCAAAAAGTTTAAATTACATAAAGGAGTGTATATTATGAATACTTTATTAATCTTCTTTGCCATACCACTTGCTGTTATCATATTTTCCATTGCATTGCAAAAAATATTCAAATGTCCTATTTTAGTAGCTGCCATTGTTTTTGCCATTTTATTAATTGTAACATTTGCAGCCTTTACAAGTGATTTCTTAGTATTAGCGATTATTTACACACTACTAGCTTTTATCACAGCGACTTTTGTATGTGTTTTGTGCCAAATACTTAGGCAAATCAGACGAAGACAGCAAGAAGATGAGGATGATGATAATTCGGATGAAAACGATTCTTGTAGTTGTGGGTGTGGATGTCACCGATTGGAAGATTTAGCAACTAGTACGAGAGTAAATGAACGAATCAGAAATTGTGGTTGTTATAGGCGAAGATAAGAACAAAAATAAAAAAGGAAAGAAGAATACATGAGATTAGATAAATTTTTAAAAGTAGCTTGCGTAATAAAAAGGAGAACCATTGCCAACCAGATTATTGAAAAAGGAAGAGTATGGGTAAATGGAAAAATAGCAAAACCAAGTTATCAAGTAAAAGTAGGAGATATTGTAGAAATTCAATTTGGAGAGACGAAATCAAAATTTGAAATTATTTTTATTCCACAAGTACAGGGGAAAAATTTACCAGAAATGATTAAATTACGATAGAAAAAAGAAGGCGTCTGTTGAACTGAACCCAAAAAGCTAGACACTTTTTGATTAAGTTTATTGGATATGGTATAATAAACTGGACACCAAGTTAAGCGAATTAATGAAAGGTGGAAAGTTTATGAAAAGAAAAGTATATGACAAATATTTTAAAGTTGCAGCAGTAAAAGTAGCATTAGA
>DBFJJM010000109.1:0-24530 GCA_048393175.1 Candidatus Merdicola sp. | reverse complement strand
GAGATAAAAAATGAAATTTAATGAAAAACTAATTGAATTAAGAAAAAAGGCAGGACTCTCACAAGAAGAATTGGGGTACAAATTACATGTTACAAGACAAACCGTATCTAAATGGGAATTAGGACAAACCACACCAGAAATGGATAAATTATTAGAAATGAGTAAAATATTTAATATTAGTGTAGATGAACTAATCAATGAATCTGAAATATCAACTAATTCGAATCCCATAATAGAAGACAAAACAATAAAAAAGCAAAGTAATAAAGAAAAAAATATTAAGATTATCATTATTGCCGCTATTGTTATTGTAATTGTATTAATCGTATTTAAATTATTAGCCGGTCTTAGCATATTTAATAAGGTAGCAAACACACAAGCAAACACACAAGCAAATATTTTTGATAAATTTTTCGGTATGTTTGGTCAAGTAACCAATACCATAACCAATACAGCAGAAGATGATAAACAACAACAAATGGCAAATCATATTTTCGACCAGATAACGAATATCGCTAGTGATATAAATCAAACAGAAAGCCAAATTACAATGCAAAAGTTTAATGGTTCTATCGAAATCTTTAGCGGAAGCCAAATGGGTGGAGGCGTAATAGCAGCTTTAGATAAAATTGTGACAAGTAATAAAACACAAGATAAAAAGATAACCGTAAAATACAAAGCAACAGAAACACAAGAAGAAAATGAAATAAAAAGTATTAAGCAAAATATTAAAAAATTTGATAATTATGATATAACATTTGAATATGATGCAAATGGTTTTATCAACAAAGCAACAATTGAAACATTATAAATACGTGGAGGATAATAATGATAGCATTAATCATAATCGCCATTTTACTAATTACGATATTAGTCTTATATAATCATTTAGTAAAGGCACGAAATCAAGTAAAACAAGCCCAATCCGGTATTGATGTCTATTTAACCCAAAGATTTGATTTGATACCAAATTTAGTAGAATGTGTAAAAGCGTATTCTAAACATGAGAAAAGCATCTTTACAGAAATAGCCAATTTAAGGTCAAGCTATATGAGAGAGCCAAAAGATATAAAAAGTGCTGAAACTTTAAATAATAAGATGAATCAGCTTATCGCTGTAGCAGAAAATTATCCAGATTTAAAAGCAAGTGAACAATATTTAAATTTACAAAGAACTTTGACGAAATTAGAAAGTCAGTTGCAAGCTGCTAGAAGAATCTATAACACGGAAGTAACTAACTACAATAATAAAATAGAGGTAGTACCTTCTAGTTTAATCGCCTCTTTATTTGGATTTAAGCATGCACCACTATTTGAAATCGAAGAATATAAAAAAGAAAATAGAAATATAAAATTTGAGGATTAATTTTATGAAAACATTTGACGAAATTTATAACGAATTACAAAAAGAAGATAATAGTAAATTAAATAATGCATGGAAAGAAGCAAAAAAGCAAAATGAAAAAACAAAAAGGATAGCAGCAGTAATATGTCTTATTATGGATGCTTTGTTTATCTTCCTATTTTATAAGCATATTACAAATTTAGGTTCTTTCTTGTTTCTATTTTTTATTGTATTTTTTGTTTTTATTATCAATCTAATTGTATTTGGGGTAATCACTACAATGACTAAATTGAGTAGCAAGCAGAGTCAATTTAATACACAATATAAAGATTTAGTGATAAAAAAAATGATAACTAATTTTTATTCTAATGTAGAATACTTTGCCGCTAAACCAATGCCAGAATATATCTATAAACAACCTAATTATGAATACTATACCAAGTATCAATCAGATGACTACTTTGAAGCACAAATCAATAACCAGTATAGTATACAAATGGCTGAGATACTAACAACAGAAGAAGAAACCTATGAAGATTCAGATGGAACGACAAAGACAAGAACAATCACAAAATTTCATGGTTTATTTGCTAAAATTGTAATGGATCAATCGATTAATAGTGAAGTAAGGATTATGCCAAATGCTAAAATCACGCTAGGAATAAATAAAGTAAATATGGATTCAAGCGAATTTGAAAAACACTTTGATGTAAATGCTTCTAATGCAATTGTTGCTATGCAATTATTAACATCAGATGTAATGGAAGAATTAATTGAATTTGAAAATAAAACAAAGATGAAATATGATATTTATATCAAAAACAATGAGTTATTTTTACGATTTTATTCCGGTCCTATGTTTGAATTTGAGAATTTTAAAAAAGACATATTCGATAGAGATATGTTACACGAATATTTCTATATGCTAAATTTTACCTATCATTTATCCAATCGATTAATTCGTATAATAAATGATATTCAGATATAATTAACTACAATAAAAGGTAAATCTTACCAAAATTAAAATACAAAACATGAAAAAATGGGATAATGAACTAAATTCATCATCCCATTTTTTTTACATCATTTTCTTCCCCTTAAATTCGAATTTTCCCATATTGGTATTTGCTACTATTATCATTTCGGTTCCATTTAAAACGCCTTGTGCTTCATAAGTAATATTTCCCATTGGTGTTTGTATCTTACCAGAAAATTTGCAACGATTGTTATTAACATACCCATTTGTAAAGCTATTTTTCATTCCTAATGCTTCTATCTGTCCACTTAGATTTGTGCCATTGGTCTTTAAGGTAAGACTACCTTTTATCTCTCCAATGGGACTAGAAATAACTGTCATATATTTACCATCCATATTTAAAATCCTCCTTCTTGTAATATATGCCACTTTTTCTTATTTGTTCCTATATTACTCCTTTAAAAAATTGAATGGTAAAAGTGCTTCCTTTCTCTAGCTCTGATTTAACCGAAATATCTCCTCCTTGTTTTTGAATAATACTTTGTGCTAAGGCAAGTCCAATTCCAATGCTATCTTTACTAGAATTTTTCCCTTTATAGAATCGCTCAAAGATATGAGGTAAATCTTTTTGGTCAATTCCTACTCCCTCATCTTTTATCACAATTTCTGTGTATAAAGAGTTTTCGATAAAAGAAATTTCCACATTCTTTCCTTCTTGGGTATGTTCTAAGCAATTTTTGACAACATTTAAGATTGCTTCTAAAGACCATTCATAGTCCCCCGTAAAGTAAACGTCTTCTTTTCCGTTCATTGTAATGGTTTGATTTTTAATTTCAATTGGAATACTTAAATTTTTTACTACCTCTGTTAAAAGTTGTTTGACCGATACTTTTTCTTGTTTCAGCTGTATGGTTCCTGCATCTAATTTAGATAACTTTAAAAGTGAAATGACAAGCCAATTAATCCATTCTAATTGTCTTGCTACTTCGAATAAAAATTCTTGCTTTTTTTCTTCTGGAACATTGGGATTATCTTTTAAAATGTCAATCATTACTGAAATCGATGTAAGTGGTGTTTTTAATTGATGCGAAATATCGGAAATAGAATTTTCCAATTGCTTTTTATCTTTGCTTAGCTGCTCTGCTTGTTCTTTTAGCATAACCGTAATTTTATAAAGTTCATTTCTTAAATCACTTAGTTCTCCTTCTGTATTATCTTTTATTTTTAAAGAATAATCTTTCTTCTGTATTCTTTTTATATATTTTGTAATTTCTTCTATTTTTTTATCTTTTATCACAAGATAGGTTAAGAAAATAGCTAATAAGATGATACCTAGTATGGCTATTGCAAAAACATTTAACATTAGATTTTCATGTAATAGATTTTCTAAACTTTTAAAGTATATATTTTCTTTCTCATCCCATCCATACTTTTCTAATACTTCAATTCCCTTTTCTATATCTGCTTGTTCTACTTGATTTAAAATTTTTACAATCTTTGTTTCTTCTTCTGGATATAACTCTATCAGTTTTCCTAAAGTTCCTGCTATTTCTCGGTTCATTTGATAATAGTTTTGTTTATATTGTGTATAGGATATACATCCTATTATGACCACCATAATGAGAATAGCTATCATACTAACCACAATCGTTCCTTTTATATTATCCTTTCTTAATAAACTCATATTATCCCTCCACTTTATAACCCATTCCTCGTATTGTTTTAATCATATGTGGCTCTGTCATATTATCTCCTAATTTTTCTCGAATTCTTTTAATATATACAGTAAGAGTATTATCATTAACAAAATTTCCAGCAATATCCCATATTTTTTCTAAAATCTGCTCTCTTGTAATAATACGATTCGGATTACTAAACAGCATTAGTAAAATTTTGTATTCCAATGCTGTAAAAATGATTTCTTTTCCGTCTTTTAATACTTGTGCTTTGGAGACATCAATGGTAATATTTTGAATACGAATCAAGTTTCCTTTCTCTTCTCCTTTTTGATATCTTCTAAGAACCGTATGAATTCTAGAAATTAGTTCTCGAATACGAAACGGTTTGGTTACATAATCATCTGCCCCCATATCTAACCCTAGTACAATATTGGTCTCTTCATCTCTTGCTGTTAAAAAGATAACAGGAATATCTGTTTTTTCCTTAATATATTGACATAGCTCAAATCCATCTCCATCTGGAAGAGTAATATCTAACAAAATTAAATCATAAGAAGATTCAAGAAGTTGTTGTTTTGCCGTTATTAAATTCATTTTAGAAGTTACTTCAAACCCTTCTGCTCTTAAAGAATATTCTAATCCTTTTAAAATCGTTTCATTGTCTTCGACGATTAATAATCTCATAAAATGAATCCCTCCTTTCTGCACTTTTTTTTATTATACCTCAAATACAGTCATTTAGAAATGACTATTTTGTCACTCTATATAACACAAATGCCTGAGACAAATTTCTCCGCCTCAGGCATTCGTTTTAGTTCTCAATTACAATTTTTATTCTATCTTTTTTTCTCTTCTTTGTAAAGAAAAAACCTAGAAATGAATCTAGGTTTTTACTACATCTTTCTAAATACTCCCGCTACTTTACCTAAGATTTTACAATCTGGTACAATAATTGGGTCCATCGTGCTATTTTCTGGTTGCAAACGAATATGTCCTTCTTCTTTATAAAAAGTTTTAACCGTTGCTTCATCTTCGATAAGTGCTACTACAATTTCTCCATTCGTTGCACTTTCTTGCTTTTTTACTAAAATGTAATCTCCATCTAAGATACCAGCTTCTATCATACTTTCTCCTCGAACAGTAAGCATAAAACTTTCACTATTTCCTACAAAATCAATTGGAATAGGAAATGTATCCGTAATATTTTCTACTGCTAAAATAGGAGCACCTGCTGTTATTTTACCAATGACAGGAACTTCTACCATTTCTTTTCCACTATAGAATTCTTTTGCTTCATTTTCCTTTTTACTACTTCCTGTTCCCTTAATTAATCGTAATGTTCTTCCTTTTTGGGATTCTTTTCGGATATATCCTTTTTCCTCTAGACGAGATAAATAGCTATGTACTGTTGCAGTAGAGCTTAATCCCACTGCTTTTCCTATTTCACGAACAGAAGGAGGATACCCAAAAATAGTTAACTGTTTTTCAATGAAAGTTAGTATCGCTTTTTCTCTTTTATTTAAATCACTCAAATCTTTTTTCAAATCAATCACGCCCCTATTATTATTTTTTCCTATCGTATCATAAAAGAATTTGTTTGTCAAACAAAATTTCGTGTTTTTTCATTTTCTTTTTTCTTGCTTTTTTTCCCTTTTAGTGATATACTATTTTTCCATTCGTAATTACGATTATAGAGGAGTGCAAATTATGAAAAAACTTTTCCAGTATTCTCAATTACAATTTGTTGGTTTGACCGATTTTCAGCGGATTTTTCTTGTCAGAAAATTAAATTGTCTTTTGCAAAAATCATTATTTTCCAATCTAATTGTTTCTGAGCACAATAGCATTATTTTTATTGCATCAAAAGATAAAAGACCAATTCCTTTTGGGACAACCGCTTCTCTTACATTAGAGATAGAAGCACAATGCAAGAAAAGCGGTAAAAAGCTACTGTTTAAGCCTTATAAAATGGCATCCAACCAAGCTGGAATAGACCCATATATAGTATTTGAGGTCTAAATGATTTTACTCACTCGTTATGCCAGAAGAAAAAAGCAATATTTTATCGCTTTTTTCTTCTGGTTTTTTTATTGTTCTTTTTTCAGCAACATGCTATAATGAAATAGAAACACATATGTGTTTTGTTGTTTATTTATATCAGAGGAGGATTTATATGTCAAAAGCGAAGCAATATCGGTGGGTCCTGTTTGAAGGTGTCCCAGATAATAGGAGAAGTCAGTTTCGAGGGCTTCTTTGTTCCCTAATTAAGCAACACCCTGACTTATTTGGAATCATCCGTGTCGAATACACCGAAACGTGTGACATCCTTTTAATGCGGGCCAATAACAGTAGCATTTCAGCTATCTTACTCCCCTTTCTTTTGCAAGCTTTAAATGGACGGTTTGGCTACCAGTTTAATAGTAAAGAGAAAGATGAGGGATTAGTCTACCGGTTATGTAAGTAGTATAAAACTCTGATGAGCAAGGGCAAGAGACTAGAACAATTTTTGTTTTGGTCTCTTGCCTTTTTCTTTTTTTTATGATAAACTATGTAAAATAATATAACATAAGCATTGACAAGAGACTAGTATTACCTTACTTTGAGAAAGAGAAGTTATGGTTGGTGAAAATAACGGAAAAAGAAAGTTAAGAATCTCCTCTTCGAGCTTTCTGTGAAAACAGACTAGTTGTTACCTAGTTACCGTAACAAATGAGTGTATTGATATTTGGTCAATAACTTAAGGTGGCACCGCGGATACTATTTCGTCCTTATATTTTTGTATATAAGGACGTTTTTTGTATATATTAAAAAAAGAAAGGGTTGGTAAAAATGGAACATATTAAAATTGGAAGAGTGTATCGTCACTTTAAAGGAAATTACTATTTTGTAGAAAACATAGGAAAAAGTTCTGAGACAGAGGAAACTTTGGTTATCTATAAATCTTTATATGATAGAGAAGATACGAATATTTGGATAAGACCATTAAGCATGTTTTTAGAAGAAATTCCAGAAAGACCAGATAATAAACAGGTCAAAAACATCGTTTCGAATTAGTATCTGATATCGAAAAAGATTACACAAAATGAGTCTTTAAGGAGGAGAAGCAAATATGATTGATATAAAACTAATAAGAGAAAATCCAGAACTAGTAAAAGAAAATATAAAAAAGAAATTTCAAGACCAGAAACTACCTTTAGTAGATGAAGTAACTCAGTTAGATAAAGAAAATCGCCAAATGATGAAACAAGGCGATGAGCTTCGTATGAATCGAAAAAACTTAAGCAATCAAATTGGTAACTTAATGCGTGAAGGAAAAAAAGAGCAAGCAGAAGAAATGAAAAAGCAAGTTCAAAGAATAAATGAAAAACTAGAAGAAAATGAAAAAAAAGAAGAATATTATGCACAGCAAATCAAGACAAGAATGATGAAAATTCCTAATATCATGCATTCATCTGTTCCCATTGGAGAAGATGATAGCAAAAATGTAGAAATACAAAAATATGGAGAGCCAACTGTTCCAGATTATGAAATTCCTTATCATGGTCAAATTATGGAACGTCTCTGTGGACTAGATTTAGATAGTGCTAGAAGAGTAGCAGGAAATGGCTTTTATTATCTATTAGGAGATATGGCTCGTCTTCATTCTGCTGTTCTTACTTATGCAAGAGACTTTATGATACAAAAGGGATTTACGTATTGTATTCCTCCCTACATGATTCGTTCTGAGGTTGTAACAGGAGTGATGAGCTTTGAAGAAATGGACGCTATGATGTATAAAATTGAAGGAGAAGATTTATATCTAATTGGAACGAGCGAGCATTCTATGATTGGAAAATTCAAAGACCAACTTCTAAGTAAATCAGATTTGCCTTATACTATGACTTCTTATTCTCCTTGTTTTCGAAAAGAAAAGGGCGCACACGGAATAGAAGAACGTGGCGTATACCGTATTCATCAATTCGAAAAACAGGAAATGATAGTTGTCTGCGAGCCAGAAGAAAGTTATGATTGGTATCATAAAATGTGGTCTTATACAGTAGAACTATTCCGTAGTATGGAAATCCCTGTACGTACATTAGAATGCTGTAGTGGAGATTTAGCAGATTTAAAGGCAAAAAGCGTAGATGTAGAAGCATGGAGTCCTAGACAAAAAAAATACTTTGAAGTAGGAAGTTGTTCTAATTTAACAGATGCTCAAGCAAGAAGACTTGGTATTCGTATTAAAGCAGAACAAGGAAACTATTATGCTCATACGTTAAATAACACAGTAGTTGCTCCTCCACGTATGTTAATTGCTCTTTTAGAAAATCATTACCAACCAGATGGAAGTATTGTCATTCCAAAAGTATTAAGACCTTATATGGGAGGAACTGAAAAGCTAGAAAAGAAACAATAAGTAGAAAAAGAAAGGAAACAAAAATGTTAATTAAAAACCCCAAATTTGAACTATCTGCTGTACGACCTAGTCAATATCCTAGTAATGGATTACCAGAAGTAGTGTTAGTAGGAAAATCCAATGTTGGCAAATCCTCTTTTATTAATACAATGATTCAGCGTAAAAGTTTAGCAAGAACAAGTAGTGAGCCTGGAAAAACAAGGCAATTAAACTTCTATAACATGGATAACCTTTTTTATTTTGTCGACCTTCCTGGTTATGGGTATAGTAAAATGTCCAAAAAAGAACAAGAACAAGTAGGAAATTTTATTGAAGAGTATCTTTTTCACCGTAATAATATCACTTTTCTATTATTTTTAGTAGATATTCGCCATCTTCCTTCTGCTAATGACCGCCTTATGTATGATTATATTATTCGTTCTAAAATTCCTTTTGCTATTATTACAACAAAGGCAGATAAAATTGCCCCAACCAAAGTAGAGCAAGCAAAACAAACCGTCCAAAAAGAACTAAATCCGATTGGTGATATTCCTACTTTTGCTTTTTCAGCAGAAAGAAAAATATATTGTGAACCAATATGGGAAGAAATTGAAAAATACATAATAAAAGAGAACTAACCTTTAGTTCTCTTTTGCTATCTTCCTCTTTACTTTTTCTATTTCTTCTTTCTCCAATTTCTTAGTAATCATTTTTAATGCTTTGGGCCTTTCTACTGTAATAATATGTTCGCATTTTAGACATTTTAATTTAAAATCTACGCCTATTCTTGTAATTTCCCATACTTTATTTCCACAAGGATGTTCTTTTTTGGTTCTTACTACATCTCCTATTTGATAACCCATTTTATATCACCTCTGTTGCTTTTATAATAACCCTTTCGGAACTATCGTCATTGCAAGTAATAAGTGTAATTTCTTTTTTCCCATTCGTCTTTTGGCTTGTGCAACTCATATCTTTTGGATGTACATTATATTTACTATATACTACATAGTCTATGGTTTTTCCAGATAAATCGGTAATTTTAATAATATCTCCATTTTCTAACATAGGGACCTTACTAAAGAATTTTTTATTACGATAATTGTGTCCTGCAATACAAAGATTTCCTACTTCATTTGGGTCTGCTCCGTGATATTTATTTGGTGCAATTTTCAATAATTCTTCATCACAATCAGAAAGAATTGGATAATCCACTTCTATTTTGGGAATCTGTACTCTTCCTATTACACTATATTGCTTTCCTGATTTAGTAGTATATATTTGAGTAGACGGAATATTAGATTTCGGTGTTTCTGTCGTTTCAGGGTCGGAGATTTGATAATCATTATTTAATACAACCACTAATACTCCATCTTGTTGCATAATCGTATTATCGTTTGTTTCTTGTGGCTCTTCTATCTCCAAATTAGCTAAAATATCTTTTGATACTTCTTCACTTTTATTTTTATCATATTCTGCATAAATATAGTAGGAAAATAAAAGACATACAATAAAAACAGAAATAAAAAATTCTATTCTGTAAAACTTCTTTTTTTTCTTCAATTCTGGTGTTACATATAATTTTTCGGTAATCAGAATCTGGTTCATTTTCTCCTCCTACTTCTTTATTATAGCATGAAAAGAAAAGTTTGAAAATAGTTGTTACAAAAACTTAATCTTTTTTAGGTTTTGAACTGTTTTTTGTCTCTTTTTCCTTTTCGTCATTTTTCTTTAATACAATTTCCTCAAATAATTCATCTAAATTATATTGCTTCTTCATTTCTTCTATTTGTTTATTTTTCTCAAATTCATTTTCTCTTTTTAACATTGTATCTCTCCTATTCTATTTGCAAGCATTGCAAATTGTTGTATCGATAAATTCTCTCCTCTTACGTTAACATCCATTTGTAGCTGCTGCAATATTTGTTTTAATGTTTCTTTTTGGACTATTCCACTATTGCCAATTCCATTTATAAGCGTTTTTCGTCTTTGTTCAAAACTTGCTTTAATCAAATGAAAAAATAGCTTTTCGTCTCTTACTTTTACAATTGGCTCTTTTCGAATAGTAAGACAAATGACTTCTGATTCCACTTCTGGCTGAGGAATAAAGGCAGTATGTGGTACTTCTCTTACCGTTTTAGCTTGTGCATAATAAAAAACACTATAGGTGATTGCTCCTGCTTTCTTTTCTCCAGGAAGTGTAGTAAAACGCTGTGCCACTTCTTTTTGAATCATAACTGTAATACTCGAAATATCTAATTTTTCTTCTAATAATTTCATGATAATAGGAGTCGTAATATAATAAGGTAAATTAGCAACAATTTTTACATTTTGAATCTCTGGATTGTTTTTGGCTTCTTTTAGTTTCTCTTTTAAATCCACCCTTAAAATATCTTGTTGTAAGATTTCTAAATTCGAATAAAAAGCAAATCTCTCTTTTAAAATTTGGCACATATTCGTGTCTAGCTCTACTGCTATTACCTTATTTGCTTTTTCTAATAAATAGGCTGTTAATGTTCCAAGACCTGGTCCTATTTCAATGACCAAGTCTTCTTTTGAAACTTGAGCAGCCTCTATAATATCTTCTACTACTTCTTCCTCAATTAAAAAATTTTGTCCTAACCTTTTATTTGCTGTAATATGATATTTATCCATTAAAAACTTAGTTTCTTGATATAGATTCATAAATTCCTCTTTTCTTTTTCTACTTCTTTAATAGAATTATATCTTAACAAGTTTATATTCGCAAATATTATTCCTCTATTTCTCTTTCTTTTTTCTCATTCATTCTATCACGATATGCTGCCAATCCATCTATCATTCCCCTTATTCTCTGATTATAATTAGAACTTTTTCCCTGCTGATAAATATCTTTTATCAAGCTTACTGCTGTCTCTATTTCTCCTTCTTCTATACAATGAGCAGCCAAAATAACACAACCAATTGCTTGTTCCTTTTCCTGTAATGTGCTTAGGTCTTCTGCAAGATAGGGAATGTCTTGTTTGGTAAATTGACCTGTGACAAAAGAATCACTTAATTCCTTAATATATGGGTTATCTGGAATTAAAATTGAGTTTTCTTTGTCTTCTTGTTTTTGCCTATTTTGCAAAACAACAGTGTAACGAATTTGATTTGCTATATCTCCCTTTTTTTCACTTTCTATCAATCTTGCCGTTACTTGTTGAGTCGTTAGTGTTTCGTTTTCTCTTTCCATTAATTGACTAGCAAATACATTAATTGCTATATTACTTCCACCTTTTCTTGAAAAATATGCTTCTTCTAAAAATGTTTTTAACATTTGAGTAGAACATTTCCCTCCATTTTTTATCCACGTTATGATATCTTCTTTTTTATACATTCTAAATAGAAAGGTATATTCTTTGCCTTCATCGTAAAAGAACTCTCTTCTTTTATAATATTGATGTAACCTAGCATAACGAATTTGGTTAGCATAATCTTCTCTCATTCCTGCATCATATCGTTTTATATAGATTTTTGTACCTTTCTTCAACATTTTCCTATCTTCTTGTGCTAATTTTTTTTGTAACTTTTCTATTCTATCTGATAGGTTTCCCAATTCTTCTAGTTTCACTTCTGTCACTTTTTCTGCCACTTTTGGCTCTTCCTTTAATCTTCTTACTATCTTAGCTTCTCTTAACCATTTTTCTCTTCCTTTTTTATAAGCATCTCCCATTTATTTCACCTCTTCTAAAAACATTATGTCAATTATATCAAAAATTCCGTTTTATGTAAATGTTTTCCATGCTTTTTTCTAAAAAAAACATAGGAACTTAGTTGCTTTTTCCATCTTTTTAAGATAAAATGAGGAAAAATCTAGATACTAAAGAGTGGTGTAATTATGAAAACAAAAAAATCCTCTTCTAATTTGAAACAATCAGGCCCTATTACAAAAAAAATCTATCCTAAGCGTTTTATTGGTATTTTCATTTTTCTTACAGTATTGTTTACTCTTCTTATCATTCGAATTGCTTGGCTACAATTTATTCAGGGCTCCTCTTTAAAAGAAAGTGCATATAAACAACAAACAACAAACCAAATTATCAGTACGAAAAGAGGAACTATTTATGATTCTACAGGAAAAAAATTAGCTCTTAGTGCACAAGTAGATACCGTTTCTATCAACCCTTCTAAAATAGTAGGAAAAACAGACCAAGAAACCAAAGAAAAGAAAGAAAAAGTAGCAAAAGGCTTATCTGATATTTTTACTTTAAATTATGAAGAAACATTAGAAAAAGTAAATAGTGACTCTGCTGTCCAAATGATTGTTAAAAAAGTAGAAAAAGATAAAATTGATGAACTAAAAAAATGGATGCAGGATAACAAAATAACAGCTGGAATTAATATTGATGAAGATAGCAAAAGAACCTATCCCTATGGCTCTTTAGCATCTAATTTAATTGGCTTTTGTGGAGATGAAAACAAAGGACTTCAAGGAATTGAATCGAAGTGGAATAGTGTATTAAATGGTACACCGGGAAAAATTGTAACTGCTAAAGATGCAGTACAAGAAGAAATCCCAGACCAATCACAAACGTATATTTCTCCTGAAAATGGAAGCGATATTGTACTATCTATTGATGTTACCATTCAATCCATTGTAGAAAAATATTTAAAACAAGCAGTAGAAGAAAATAACTGTAATCGTGGTGGGATTGTGATTGCAATGAAACCAGATACGGGTGATGTGCTTGCTATGGCACAATATCCAAATTATGATTTAAATACTCCATTTGAACCAAATACAGAAAATCTAAAGCAAACTTGGGAATCACTTGATTCTAATACTAAAACAAATGAACTAAATTTAATGTGGAAAAATAGAGTAATTGCTGATAGTTATGAACCTGGTTCTACCTTTAAGCTAATTACTGCCGCTACTGCATTAGAGGAAAATATTACTTCAGAAGATGTAGCAAATGATTTTATTTGTACTGGTTCTCAAGATGTTGCAGGTACTCCTATTCGTTGCTGGACACAAAATCACAAGGGTACGAAAACATTAAGACAAGCTCTTCAGCAATCCTGTAACCCCTCTTTTATTCAATTAGGTCAAAGAATCGGAGCACCTACTTTATATAAATATTATCAAGCTTTTGGATTATTTAATAAAACTGGAATTGCCCTTACTGGTGAACAAAATAGTATTTTCCATAAAGCAGAAAATGTAAAAGCTGTAGAACTTGCAACTATGTCCTTTGGGCAAAGAATTAAAGTAACTCCAATTCAATTAGTTACTGCTATTTCTGCTATTGCAAATGATGGAGTTTTAATGCAACCTCGTATTGTAAAACAAGTAATTAATACTGATACAAAAGCAGTAACCAATATTGACCCAGTTGAAGTAAGACAAGCTATTTCTAAATCCACAGCAGAAAGAATGCGTAGTCTAATGGAATCCGTTGTAACAGATGGCTCTGGACGTTATGCTCAAGTAGCCGGTTATTCTATTGGTGGAAAAACAGGAACTTCTGAGCCAGACCCAAATCATCTAGAAGAAGGTTATGTGGCTTCTTATGTTGCAATTTCTCCTACTGAAAAACCAGAAATTTGTATTTTACTTGCTTTATACGACCCACCAAAAAACAATCATCAAGGTGGACAACTTTGTGGTCCTGTTATTTCTCAAATGTTGTCTGAAATTCTTCCTTATTTAGGATTAACCTCTAGTAATATGCAAACAAGTGGCTCTAGTGTATCAAATAGTAATTCTAGTATCACGGTTCCAGATGTCCGTAATAAAACAGTAACAGAAGCACAAAAGATTCTGCAACAGTCTGGATTTAAAACCATTGTTTCTACAAAAGGAGATAAAAACCAAATACTAGTAACAGACCAAGTTCCAAAACCGGGTATTACCCTTCCTAAAAATTCTATCCTTGTACTTTATTCAGAAGATAGCGATGTACGTGTTTCGGTTACCGTTCCTAACTTAAAAGGATTGTCTGCTACACAAGCAACTAGTACATTACAAAATAAAAATCTAAACATTCAAATAGAAGGTTCTGGAACCGTTATGAGCCAAAGTATTGCTGCAGATAGTCAAGTAGAACAAGGAACCGTTATTAAAGTAACACTTCATGAACAGATTAATGGAGCCCAATAGTAAAAAATAACCTAATAAGGTAGTTTCTCTAGCCAAATACACGAAACCCCTAATTCCATTCTATTTTGAATTAGGGGTTATTTTATGGTTTTTCTATTTACAAAAGGAAAGAAGATTATCTTCCTCCCATTCCGTCCGCCACCTGCACCGAATCCTCCTCCAGCTGAAAATCCTCCTCCAGCTCCGCTTCCAGAAGAATAAGTTATGGTATTATAAGTAGAAGAAATAGACTTATCTAGACTGCGAATCAAATTCGTTGTTAAATTAGTATGATATAGAATAGATAAATAAGAGTAATCTCCTACCATTTGTGTATTCATTTCTGGATAAGTCACTTTCAATTGTTTTATAACTTTATCCGCAATTCCAAATACGGTTGCATAGACTAAATACTCTTCCCACACGATTAAAGCCGGAACTTCTTTTTCTTTTAATAAAGAAAAGTCTTCCATATATCTTTTTAATCCTATCCATAAAGCTTTTTCATCCATTCCTTTTTGCGTTAATTGTTTGATACGAGAAGATAAAATAAAATTCATAATCGTAAGAATGATAGCAGGTAGAATCGTTGCTTTCATACAAATGATTCCCAATAGTGTTAAGAAAAGATACCCCACCCCTTTTGCCATAAATGAAGTTGCCTCCTTTTCTCTTTTCCCATCACAGTTTTTCTTTTCTTCTTGTTGCTTTTTAGCAGTATCTTCTATTTGCTTGAATATCTTTAATACTTTAGCACTATTTTTTGTCATATATTTTTGCATTTCTTTCATTGAAAAGGACTCTTCTTTTTGAATTTGTTTTAATAGGTCTAACATAATTTTTTCATCTTGCTCTAAGAAATTATCTTCTTTTTGTTTGATTTGAATTCGTATCTGCTCTTTCTTATTAGTACTTGGTAAAAAAGTAAGATAACCTTTTTTACATAAATCTAACATGGTAGCACAAATAACTTTTGGTATCACTTGTTCTAATGCATTGATACTAGAAGGATAATAAAAAAGGAAAGCCGCCTGTGCTGGAGTGGATTTTTCATCAGGAATTTCCGGATAATATTTTGGCTTTTGAGTTGCTTTTAATTTAGGATATTTTTTAAGTTGCTTGCTTTTTCTTATGATTAGCCAAATCAATAAAACCATAATTATCATTCCAATGGATTCTGAAATGATAAAAAACCATTTTTTCGTAGTCTCTCTTCTTTGTTGTTGATAAATGAGTTGTTCTCTTTGGTCATTTGCTTCTTTTGCCCACTTTGTCTCTTCTTCCAAAACCTGTTCTTGACGCTTCTGAGAAACTTTATTTAAATTAGTAGAAAAAATCTCTGTTGGGGTTACTATTCTAACTTCTAAAAAAGTATTGGTTGGAAAATGAGAAACTTCAAAGTTTACTTGCTGATTGGATGTTTTATTAATTATTCCATTTAGTGGTCCATGTGCCCATACTTTAAATTGCTGTTCCTCTGTTACTGGTTTTGGCAGCTGTATTTGACCTTTTACCAAATCAATTGGAATTTGAGAATCT
Source organism: Candidatus Merdicola sp. (assembly GCA_048393175.1). GTDB lineage: Bacteria > Bacillota > Clostridia > TANB77 > CAG-508 > Merdicola. The sequence continues at coordinate 8,514 of DBFJJM010000109.1, read as the reverse complement.
TTTCCTATCAATTGCCAATATAATTCTGCTACATCTTGGTAGTTTTTAACCACTCCTTTTACCGTATACTCTATCTTATATTGTTTTGTTGTATCTTGAGCATGTGCCCCCCACGCAATTTCAAATTCTCCTTTTTGAGTAATCAGAGCATAAAAACAATCTTTGTCTACATGATACGTTTCTTTGTCTACTTTTGTAAAGTTGTTTACTGTTCCATCCTTTTTTTGTTCTGAAACAGAAACATCTACAATTCCATCATATTTTTCTTTATCTACTTGAAACGTTTTAAATAACGTATTGGTATCTTCGATGTTTATATCCCAAATTTCTTTTACTCGCATACTACCATCTTCTTGCAGTATTACATCATATTCTAGTGTATTCATTTTTAAGCCACTTGACGCTTTTGATACAGGACAGTTTATGAATAAAAAGGCTATTATAATAAAGATTACTTTAATCTGTTTGCTTATTTTTCTCATTTTTCTCCACCTCTTTTTCATCTTACTCTATTCTTCTTCAAAATGCAAGGAAAAGAACTGTAATGACAGCCCTTCAAAATATTGACAAGGTAAAAAAGTTTTCAATTTTTTACCTTTTAAATTGTATTATAGTTTTACCATAACATTTTCATTTTTTTACATCATCTATGTTTCCTTCGCCTTCCATACTTTTTAGGATTCTAACATAACTATCATATCTATCTTGGCTAATCAATCCAGCTTTAGTAGCCTGTTTAACAAGGCAAAAGTTTTCAGGTTCTCGAAAATGTAAACAGTTAGAAAATTTACATTTACTAGACCAATCCTGAAATTCTTGAAAGTAATCTTGAATTTCTGCTAGTTTAAATTGAGAAATATCCAAACTCCTAATTCCTGGAGTATCGATAATAGAAGATGCATTATCCCAAATATAATATTTAGATGTCGTCGTTGTATGTCTTCCTCTTCCACTTTTCTCAGTAACCTGTGATGTCTTTATTTTATCCTTTTTCATCAATTCGTTTGTTAAAGAGGACTTTCCTACTCCTGAATTACCTACCAGTATTGCTTGTTTTCCATATAAATATTTCTTTAAATCGTCTATTCCTTCTTTTGTTTGTGTACTTGTTTCTACAACAGGGATTCCAATTTTTCTATAAATATCTAATATTTTTTCTTCTTTTCCTTCTTTTAAATCTGCTTTATTTAAACATATTACTGAATCTATCTTGCTATTTTGAAGTATCATCAAATATCTATCAATAAACTTAGGATGGAGTGGTGGATTTTTCGCTGCTACTACAATTACTGCTAAATTTATATTTGCAGCCACATTTTTTGTCATTCCTACACTATCGCCTAATCTAGTCGAATCTTTTTTTACTCTAGATAACAATGACGTTCTAGTGACTACATTTTGAATAATATAATTTTCTCCTTCTTGTTGTAATATTACTTTATCTCCTGGAAATAATATTTGATTACATGGATAATTAATATCTCTTCTTAACTTTGCTTTCACTACTTGTCCATTATAATAAACATATGCATCATTATATCTAACTTCAATCATCGTTCCTGGATTAATTGCTTTTTTTACTACAAATCTATCTTCTTGATTGTTCCTTTTAACTTGTTTCGATTTTTCTTTTGCTCTTTTCTTTTGTTCTCTAGCCTTTTTTGTTTGAAAACTATCATAACTTTCTAAATGTCTCAATTCTATCCTCTTTTTCCCTTTTGTGATTGTTCTATTTCGCTATTTCATTTCTATCACTTTATGTTATACCTTCTATTCTTTTCATTTTTCATCTTACTCTATTCTTGTTCAAAATGCAAGGAAAAGAACTGTAATGACAGACTTTACAGTTCTTGTTCTATCTTTTTATCCTATTTTTTCCTGCTTTACACCTTTTTATATTCATATACTGTCTTGCCAAACTTTACTTCATTTAATTTTTTCTGAACCTCTACAATTACAATCGGAGCAAAAGAAATTAAAATGGTATAGACCCATTGGATAAAGTTTAATGGTACTAATTTAAATAGTTGTGCTACTGGTGGAATACAGACTACAACAATTTGTAAAAAAGTTCCTAATAGAAATGCACCAATTAAATATTTATTTTCTGTAATTCCTACTTTAAAAATAGATTCTTCTGTTTTAATATTAAAGCTATGAACTAATTCGAGTACTCCAATTGCGACAAATGCCATCGTTCTTCCTACTTCTAGACTATAATTATAATTTCCAATACTAAAGGCTAGAATCGTAAGTACTCCAATCATCACCCCTTCTGAGAAAATTTTTCCCCATAGACCATCTGCAAATAGACTTTTTTTAGAATCACGAGGTTTTCGATTCATAATATCTTTTTCTGGTGGTTCTAGTCCTAATGCTATCGCTGGTAAGGAATCGGTTACTAAATTAACCCATAAAAGTTGAATCGCAAGCAGTGGTGACTTTAATCCTAATAATAACCCTACAAAAATAGTAACAATTTCTCCAATATTAGTAGAAATTAAGAAATGGATTGCTTTTCGAATATTTTCAAAAATAGTTCTTCCTTGTTTTACTGCTTCCACAATCGTAACAAAATTATCATCTGTTAGAATCATATCAGAAGCATTTTTGGCTACATCTGTTCCATTTAATCCCATTGCAATACCGATATCTGCATTCTTCAAAGCTGGTGCATCATTTACCCCATCTCCTGTCATCGCTACTACTGCTCCTGTACTTTGAAATGCTTTTACAATACGTACTTTATGTTCTGGCGATACCCTAGCAAAAACAGAATATTTCATTATCTCTTTTTCTAATTTTATTTGTGGTATTTGGTCTAATTCATTCCCAGTAATAGCAATATCCTGTGGTTTCAAAATCCCCAATTCTTTGGCAATCGCTTTAGCAGTAGTAATATGGTCACCTGTAATCATTACCGTTTTAATACCTGCTTTTCTACAAGTCGCTACTGCTTCTTTTACGCCTTCTCTTGGAGGGTCAATCATTCCAACTAAACCTACAAAGATTAAATCTTTTTCAATTTCTTCTGCTTGTAATTGATTCGGAAGGGTACTGACTTCTTTATAGCTTACTGCAATCACACGCAGAGCTTCTTTTGCCATTTCTTCGTTCTGTTTCTGAATTTGCTCTATTTGAGATGGTAATAAAGACGTTACTTTCCCTTTTTCCCAATATTTCGTACAACCTTTTAATAAAACATCTGGTGCTCCTTTTGTAATGATACAATAATTTCCATTTGGTAATTGATGTACTGTTGTCATTTTCTTTCTCGTAGAATCAAATGGTATTTCATTTACTAGCGGTAGCTCTTTTTTTTGTTTTTCTTTGTGAATACCACATTTTAAAGCAGCATTGACTAAAGCAACTTCTGTGGGTTCCCCTATTACTTGTTCTTTTTGTTCTTGTTTGGTTATTTCACAATCGGTGCAAAGACAACTTAAAAGTAAAATCTTTTCTTTTTCTTGTACCCATTTTTGTTCTTCTACTGAAAAGATATGTTCTGCATTTGCTAATTTTCGTACTGTCATTTTATTTTGAGTTAACGTTCCTGTCTTATCAGAACAAATCACTTTACTACTTCCTAGCGTTTCTACTGCTGGTAATTTACGAATAATACTATTTCGTTTTGCCATTTTCGTTACACCAATGGAAAGCATAATGGTAACAATGGCTGGAAGTCCTTCTGGAATAGCCGCTACTGCTAATCCGACAGATGTCATAAACATCTCAACAGGAGGAATTTTCTTAAAAATCCCAATGACAAAAATGAGAGCACAAATTCCTAGACACGCCCATCCTAGTATTTTTCCTACTTCTGCTAATTTCTTTTGAATGGGTGTTTCTGGTGCTTCTTCTGAAATAATCATATGAGCTATTTTTCCCACTTTGGTTTCCATTCCAATTTCTGTTACAATGCCTTCTGCCTGACCTCCTACAATAATAGTCGTCCCAAAAGCCATATTAATTTGGTCTGCTATTGGCAAATCTTTGTCTAACAGTATATCGGCTTGTTTCGAAACAGGAACCGTCTCACCTGTTAAACTGGATTCTTCTATTTTTAAATCAAACGATTTCGTTAATCTACAATCTGCTGGCACATAGTTTCCTGCTTCTAATAGAACAATATCACCAGGAACAATCTCCTCTCCTTTAATATTTTCTACTCTTCCGTTTCTTCTTACTTTTGCTATTGGTGCAGACATCTTTTTTAATGCTTCTAATGATTTTTCTGCTTTTGCTTCTTGAATTAATCCCATAATGGCATTAAACACAACAATAACAATAATAATAATGGAATCAAAATAATCATGTTGTCCTTCTACGAAACTAACTATTGCTGAAATAATAGAAGCAAGTATTAAAATAATAATCATAAAATCGTTAAATTGTTGTAAAAAACGAATCAGCAAACTTTCTTTCTTCTTATCTGCTAATTTATTTTTTCCAAATTCTTCTTGTCTTGCCTTTACCTCTTCTTGTGTTAATCCCTTTTCTAAATTAGTATGAAATTCTTTTTGTATTTCTTTTATGCTTTTTGTTTGCCACATAATACACTCTCCTTTGTACAAGTTATATTAATTCATATGCAACTCGTCCTATATTATGACACTTAAAAAAGACTTCTTTTCACTTTTTTTCTTGGTTTACATATTATGTACAGAGGTGATAAACATGCTATTTAGCTTACTATCTTTAGCAGTCTCTGTTAGCATTGACTCATTCGGAATTGGGATTACATATGGTCTTAGAAAAACAAAAATTTCTTCTTTTTCTAAAGTTATTTTATTTGGAATTTCTTTGGCTATTACTAGTCTTTCTATTTCTCTTGGTAATCTCTTATCACATATTCTCCCTTCTATTGTCACAAAATTAATTGGGATTATTTTATTAGTAGGAATGGGGCTTTTTATTCTTTATGAAACCATTCGAAAAAGCACTCCTTCTCATATGATAGAGAAAAAGAGTGATTCTAAAAATGGATTGAAAAAAACCTATAATATTATTCTAAAATCATTTGGTATTACGATTCGCATTATTCGTAATCCCATTTCTTCTGATTTGGATAACTCTCAGACAATTGATGCAAAAGAAGCCTTTTATTTAGGATTCGCTCTTTCAGTAGATGCTCTTTGCGTTGGAATTGGAAGTAGTATGATGGGACTTGGCTCTTTTGTCTTTCCTTTTTTAGTTGCTACCTTTCAGCTTTTTTTCTTATCTTTTGGTATTTTACTTGGAAAAAAAGTACTTTCTGCTTCCCGTATTCCAGAAAACACTTGGAGTATTGTTTCTGGAATCTTGCTTATTTTAATTGGTTTTAGCCGTTTATTTTTTTAATTTCAAAAGGAAGAAAGAACAAATTTTGAAGTTTGTTCTTTCTTCCTTTTATTCTTTTACAATAACACCTAATAGCTTAGCAAACTGTATTGCTTGGTCTGGTGTTATTGTAACTCCTTTTAAATCTTCTAGTCTTACTACCATTCCTTCAATATTGCAACTAGAAAAATCAATGTGATTTAAGGGGGTGCGAAAAAACTGTGCCAATGTAAAATCGGTTTCCTCTAACTTTATTTTTTCCCATTTAACTTCCTGAAAACTACTACTTTGTGCTTTAGAATTGTAAATACTAACTTGTTTTAATCTCCCTAACGAAAAATTAGCATACGACAAATTACTTTTTTTTATTTCTATTTGATAGAAACTAGCCTCTGAAAAATTACATCCTACTAATTTACAATTTTCAAATTGCACTCTTACCAAATTGGACTGACTAAAATCACAATTTGAAAAATCACATTCCTTAAACACGGTATCAGATAGGTCAGAATTAGCAAAACAAGAATGACAAAAATGGCAACTTTGAAATTCACATTTAGAAAGTTCTATTTCTCTTTGCTTTAAACTTTCTTCTTGACATTCTATAAAAAGTTTATTTGCAATTTCTACTTCTTCTTGTTTTGCTAATTTGATTTCTTTTTGAAACGATTCTGCTTTTATTAATTTTCCTAATTTAGGTGAATCTATTTTCATTTCCTTAAACCTGCCTTTTAATGAAGTTTCATCGATAAAAGCTTACTAATACCATTTTCCTCCATCGTAATTCCATAAACGGTATCAGCCGCTTCCATTGTTCCTTTTCGATGAGTAATGACTAGAAATTGTGTCTCTTTTGCAAACTTTTTTAAATAATCAGCATAACGGTATACATTCACATCATCTAATGCTGCCTCAATCTCGTCTAATACACAAAACGGAGCTGGATTAATTTTTAAAATAGCAAATAAAATAGCAATCGCAGTAAATGCTTTTTCTCCACCCGATAATAACGTCATATTTTGTAGCTTCTTTCCTGGTGGTTGTACATGAATATCAATTCCACATTCTAATAGATTGGATTCATCTTCTAAAATAAGCTGTGCCTTTCCTCCTCCAAATAGCTCTTGGAATACCTCGTTAAAATGCGTATTAATTTGTTTGAATTTTTCGGCAAATTGTTCTTTCATCGTAATGGTCATTTCTTGAATTACTTTTCTTAATTTTTCAATCGCATTTTCTAAATCCAATCTTTGTTCACACATAAAATCATAACGCTCTTTTGTTTGTTTATATTCTTCAATCGAGTCAATATTGACACTCCCCAGTTCGCGAATTTGGGCACGTATTTGATTTACCTTTTTTTGTGTTTGCATCACATTTTGTGGTTTCGGATAGTCTTGTGCATGATTTGGTGTTATTTCATATTCTTCCCACATTTTATTTACAATTTCTTCTATCTCTTCTGCTAATTTGGTTTCTTTTACCTCTATTTTAACAACTTGTCCTTTTATTTCTTGTAACATTTCAAAACTTTTGGTTACTTGTTCTTCTAGTTTTGTAAATTGTATGTTTTTTTGCTCTCTATCCTGTTTTAGCTGTTCTACTTTTGCACCACTATTTATCACATCTTGTTTCACTTGAGCAATTTGTTCATACACTCCTTGAATAGTTTGTTCTAATTGTACTTTTTCTTTGTCTATTGTTTCTATCTGCTGTTGTTTATTTTCAATTCCATTTTGATTTATTTGTATTTCTTTATCAATTCTTTCGGATAACTCCTGAATTGAATTTTCACTTTCTTCAAAAGAAGAGACAGAAATTTTCAAATTGGTAATATCCATATTTAAATCATCTATATAAGATTGTTTGTCTTGATTACTTTTTGCAAATTCCTCAATTTCTATATTATTTTGTTCTATCTGTTTTGTTAACTCTTGTATTTCCACCTGCTTTTCTTGTTTTTCCTGAACAGCTTTTACCTTTCCCTCTTGTAGATTTTCCAACTCTTTTTTTAGCTTTTCGAATCTTATTTCTAATTTTTCAATCATCTCTTCCATAGAAAGAACTTTTTGCTTTTCCGTAGCATAGGTTATTTCTTGGCTTTGTAATTGTTTTTCATAATCTTCTACTTGTTTTAGAACAGATTGAATGGATAATTTATATTGCTCCATTTCTTTCTTTTTTTGTTCGAATTGTTTGGTTTGTGTTTTGATTTCTTGTTGTAATTCTTCTATCTCTCTGCCTCTTCCTAAAATATTTACTGTTTTCGTAGAGACAGAACCACCAGTCATAGCACCAGAAGCATTTAAAATATCACCTTGTTTGGTTACAATACGAAAAGCATAATGATTTTTCTTAGCAAGAGCAACCCCTGTTTCTAAATTTTCTACAATCACTGTTTTTCCTAATAAATTTTGCACAATTCCTTCATATTTTCCATCATATTGTACTAAATCAGAAGCAAGACCTATTACTCCTTGTATTCCTTTTTGGTCCCATTTTTCTAGTTTTCTTCCTTTTACAGAAGAAATGGGAAGAAAACTAGCCCTTCCTAAATGGTTTTGTCTTAAATATTCAATTAATTTTTTCGCTTCTTGTTCTGATTCTGTAACAATATTTTGCAAACCTGCCCCTAAACACATTTCAATTGCTGTTTCATATTCTTTTTCTACAGATAAAATATTAGCTACTACCCCGTGCATTCCCTTTCCTAATTCTTGAATTTTTTCACAATCTACTAGTAAGGATTTTACTGTTTTATTATATCCTTCTTTTTCCTTTTCAGTCTCCTGTAAAAATTTTAGACGAGAATCTTTCATACGAAGGTTATATTCCATTTGTACTAATTGCTCATGATATGATTTTATCTTTTTACTACTTTCTTCTTGTTTTGTTTTTTGTTCTTCTAATTGTTTTAAAAGAGCATTTCTTTTCGTCTCTAATGGTAAAAAGCTTTGCTCTACTTCGTTTTTATTCATTCTTGCTTCATCTAATTCCGATATGGTAGTAGTAACCTCGTTTTTAACTATTTTTTCTCTTTTCTCCAAATTTTCATATAGAATATCTTTACTATTAATACTATTTTGCACTTCATATTTTTTATCAATTGCTTGTTCGACTTGTTGCTTTTTTTGTTCTATCTGTTTTTCTTTGTCTGATAACGTTTGGGATAACTTTTGCAATTCTTGCTTTTTT
>DBFJJM010000108.1:0-8719 GCA_048393175.1 Candidatus Merdicola sp. | reverse complement strand
ACAAAAAACTATAACATAGATAAAAAAAGAGGATGAAATAATTAAATATATTTCGTCCTCTTTTTTTATTTTTTAGTTAATGCCAAAAACAGACTTTGCATTTTGATACGTGTTTTTTGTTACTTCTTCTAACGTACAATTTTTTATTTCAGCAATTTTCTCAGCAATATAAACTAAATTTCTAGAATCATTTCGTTTTCCTCTTTTCGGTTCTGGTGTTAAATACGGGCTGTCTGTTTCAATTAACATTTTTTCCATAGGAACCATTTTAATAATTTCTGGTGCATTTTTAGCATTTTTAAAAGTAACAGGACCTGCAAAAGAAATATAAAATCCAAGCTGTAAGGCTTGCCTTACTAATTCCTTATTAAAAGGGCAACAATGAAACACTCCTTTTCTTTTGACTGGCTCTTTTCGTAATACTGCTAATGTATCTTCTACCGCTTCTCTGGTATGAATGACAATGGGTAAATTACATTCATTTGCTAATTGAATTTGATATAAAAATGTTTTGATTTGCAACTGCTTGTTTTCTGTTTGATAGTGATAATCCAAACCAATTTCTCCAATTGCTACTATCTTTTGGCTTTTAACCATTTTTCTTATTTCTTCTAGCTCTTTTTCAAGACATTGTTCTTCTGGTATATCATTAGGAGAAATTCCGCAAGTAGCATAAACAAATGTATACTTTTTTGCTAAAGAAAGTGCTTGCATAGAAGAAGGAACATCATATCCTGCACAAATCATTTTTGTTACTCCTGCTTGATATATTTCTTCTAAAAAATTCTCTTGTTCTGTTTGAAATTGGCTATCATTATAGTGAGCATGTGAATCAAAAAACTCCATTTTATTCCTTTCTATTTAACAGTAACAATTGCCATTGCTACTGCATAATCTTTACAATGAGAAAGACTAAGTTGTATTTCCTCTATTGTATCAAGAGCAATTTTTTCTAAATGTACTTTTGGCTTTCCTTCCATAGTATTTTCTACAACAATATTTTTCCAGCCAAACGGACTATTGTTAGGTAATAATTCAGAAATTGCCTTAAAAACTGCCTCTTTTGCCGCAAATCTAGCAGCATAATGCTGATATTTTTGCGTTTTTTTACTTTCGCAATAAGCAATCTCTTCTTGTTCATAAATTCTTTCTAAAAAAGGTTCTTTCATTTGTACAATTGCTTCTTTTATCCTACTAATTTCAATTATATCTGTCCCACATAGTACTCTCATATTTATTGTTCCCCTCTTTTTATTTATCCGCTCATCCATGTCCCAAAAATCCATAAGTTTAATAATAGTAAAATAATTAAAACTGCCATGATACCATAGTTAATATGTAATGTTTTTTCAATATTTAATTCTTTATATAAAAGAGCATATCTTTCTTTTAGCTTATCATAGAGTTTCTGGATTTCTAATATTTCTTTTTCTTTTTGATAAAAAATTTTTCCTTTCGTATCATTCGTAATTTCTTCTAACCCCCACTTTTGCATGAAATGAATAAATTCTTTCCTTATGCTTTTTGTTTGAGAAGCTTTTTGATAGTCCAAGTTTAATTTTTTCAAATAAATTCTCTCATATAAAGAAAATAAATAGGTATATAAATAGGTTGTTTCATATAAATAAGGTAGCTTAGTATAATTATAAGTGTCTATACCAGATGTCATAAGACACGTTCCTATTTGGCAAACTCCTATCTTGCTATATTTTGTCTCTGACAAAATATTGATTCCTTCTTGTTCTTCTATACTTACTTGGTAATTACTTGGAAGAAGATTAACATATTTATAAAAAAGATGTTTTAGCTCTTCAAAGGGTTTGGTTTCATTCCAAGATTCTTGGTCTAAACAAACATAAGAATACGTTAAAAAACTTTCTTTGTTTATATCAAATTGGCTTGCACTTGTGTTATTTCCCGCAAGATAAGTAATTAGCTCTGAAAATTGCCTCCTATTTTCAAACAAATCTGTTTGTATTTTTATTTTTTCAAATTCTGTTACCATTTCTTTACCTGGTAACTTTCTAAATTTACAATTAAAATCTAAAATATCTTCTAATTGCTGGCTATTACTTAATGAGGTTTTAAACAACAAAAAACAAATTCCTGTTGAAAAACATACCATTTGAATACGGTCTATCTGAAAGAAAATCCCATCTTGTTCTTCTGTTTTAGCTTGTATTTGTTTTTCTAATTGATATTCGAATAGATTGCAAGTATTTTGATAAAGCACATTTACTTGCATTTCTCTTGACATTTCTTGAAATTTCTTTTTCTTTAGCTCATTCCACTCAAAGCTTGGAAAAAGCTGTCGTCGAATATTTGGTAAAAAATACTCAAACAGCTCTACTTGTTTTTCTTTATCAAAAAACTGTAGTTTGCACCTTTTATCCTCTAATAATTGCTTTAAATATTTCGCATACTTGTTTGGCGGAATAATATAAGGATAAATAAAATAAGTATATTGATAACGTATCTTTTGTTCCATTTGCTCTCCTTTTTCTTATGTTTGTCTATTTTGTATAACAATTCATATTTAAATCTTTTGCTAAATGCCATGTTCCAATAAAATCAATTTTTGGATAATCTGTTAAATCATAAGTAGGCTCTATTACAACTGTGCCTTTTTTATCCATACAACCCCATTTTCCATTTTGCTTGATTGCTGCATATCCATAAATATTTTGCTGTGTCGCTTCTTCATAAATTGGCTCTACTATTACTTTTCCGTCCTTATCCTCATAACCATATTTTCCGTCTTTTTTGACTAAATATAACGTATTCGTAGTTAGAATATCTTTTGGTTGTTTTTTCTCAAATTTAAAATTATAGTATTCATATTCATCTGCTATTCTAACTCTCATATATCCCTTTTCAATATTTATTTCAGACAGAATACCTGTTAACCCTATTTGATAATCGTTTCCAATAAAATCAGAAGTATAATCTTGTTTTGTTCCTTCTAATAAATCCGCCTCACCAATATAGATTAAATCTTGGTAATTTGGCTCAATGATTACTTCTTTTTTCTGATTTACTAATCCATAGTTTCCTTTCGTTTTTACAATAAACGTATCCGTAAAAGCAAAATCAATTTCTTCATATTGAATTGGTAAAATTTCTTCCCCTTTTGTATTTACTACCCCATATTGATTTGCTCTTCCCACAATGATATAGTTTTGGTGCATTCCCTTTATCTCTTCATAGCTATTTTTCAATACTAAGCTTCCATCTTTTTTCACTACATTCCAATTATCTTTTTCTTTTATAACATATAAATCATTTTCTGTAATTGGTTTAATTTGGTCATATTTTGTTTCTAATACAAGTTTTCCATTTACATCTACTACACCTTGTTTTTGCTCTTTTTGTACAATATACCCTACTTTTTCTTCTTCTCCAAAGGTGCTAATAGCCTCATATTCATTTGTTACAATGCTTTTTCCAGTACTATCTACTACTCCAATTTTTCCGTCTTTTTTGACTAAGATACTATTTTTTACTCCTTTTAAAGATTGTATTTCTTCATAGTCACAAGCTAAAACTTCTTTTCCTTCTAAATTAATGAGCCCATATTTTCCGTCTTTTTTGACTCGTAAAGCTTGGTCATTATAGAAAATATTATTTTGTTTATCTTTATTATCGATTGCTTCAATTTGTTCATATTGTGTGAAGATTTCTTCATTTTTTTCGTTTAAGACTTTTGTTTTATATTCCCCTGTTTCATAATTACTATCATAAGTACAAAGAAAAACTGGTTTATTATGATTAGGAATAACAATATATTCTACATAAGCAGGCTCGATAATTGTCTTTCCTGTATAATCAATCACCCCATATTTTTCCTTCTCATAAGAAGTAAAATACGAAGTATTAATTACTTTTTCTCCTTTTTGCCTTGTTAATAATGTTTTAATTACAAAAATAAACATGATAATCATAGCAATTACCATGATAACAGCAAATACTTTTTTCCAATTTAGTTTTCGTTCTCCACTATATCTTCTTGCTTTATTTCTACTCATTTTCTTTCCTCCGTAAGATAATTTGTCTGTTTTTCTAGGTTTACTATATCATATTTTTCTCTACAAAACAATCTCTTTTTCATCAAAAAACAGTAAAAGGAAACCCCTTTACTGTTTTTTCACTATTTTTGTTACTAATACAGTCATATCGTCTTTTGCAACACCATAATTATAGTCAATCGCTTCTTTTAAAATAATATCTGCTATTTTTTGTACATTATCTGTCTCTATTTCTTCTAATAGATATTTCAGCCATAACTCTTTATTTTCATATTCTGTATTTGCTTCTAAAATTCCATCACTACACATTACTAAAATATCGCCATCTTGTATATCATGGTCAAATACCGTAAGTTCAATAGGAGCTAATATACCAGTTGGTAGAGAAATGGCTTTAATTACTTCTACATTGCGTCTGTTTTTAATATAGGTAGGGCAAGCACCATTTTTAATAAATTCCATGTTCCCTTGATACAAATCTAAAACAGCTGTATCTAAAGTAGCATACATATCTTCTTCTGAATTTAGGCATAAACTAGAATTGATAAATTCTACAGAAGTCTCTTTGTCAAATCCAGAAGAAAGTAATCTTTTTAGCATCTTAATTGCTACTGTACTACTTTTCCTAGCCTCCGGGCCAGACCCCATCCCATCACTAATGGCTAATAAATATTTACCATCTTTTAATTTCATTTCTAAATCGCAATCTCCTGAAACAGTAGTGTTTGCTTTTGTTGTCCTTGCCATTCCTAATTGTAATTTATAGCAGTCTTCACTACAGTAAATTAAATCACACACTTCTTTTTGTTCACGAATTGGACAGGTTTGTTTTTGTAAAACTAACTTTTGACCATATTGCTTTGATAATAATTTTTCAATTTTTTCTGCTTTACATTCTTCTAATTCTTCTTGCTTACAAGTTTCTAAATATAAATGGATATAAAGTTTTCCACTTGCCTCTTTCTTAAAAGTAATGTCTCCTGCTATTATCTGCTTTTGTTTTAATAGCTCTCGTATTTTACCGACTTCCTTTTGATTTTCTCCTGTTTCATTTTGTGCATTTTCTATTTCCATATTTTCGGCTAAAGAAGAAATAGCTTTTGAAATGCCATCTAATTGAGTTCCCATTGTCTTCTTTTTTTCTTCTACTTTCTTTTTCCAGACAAAATTCACTTTACTAATTCGGTAAGAATAGTTAATAGTTTTGACTATTTCTCGAATTTGTTCTTGATACACTTGGTCTTCTCCAAATCCTACAATATAGCTATTATGTTTTTCAAAAATAGAAAGAATATCTTGATTATCGATAAAGTTTTTTTCTATTACTTTTCTGCAGAGGTCTTCTAAAATTCCATTTTCCTCTTCTACTAATTCTTCATATAAAATATTTTCTTCTAATCCCTGCAAATTTTGTTTTATTTCTGTTTGTAATAAAATTTGATTTTGTTTTTCTTCTGAAGTTTCTTCTTCTATCACCGTAGCAGCAACTTGTCTATAGCTTTGTGCTACTTCTGATATGGCTTCTGAAACACTATTTAATCTTTGAATCGCATCTTGATTTTGCTCTAATCGATTCGTAGCCCCTACCGGTAACAATTTTGTTTTTCCATAAAAATCTTCTATTTGTATTTTTATTTTATTTGGTACAGCAAGTAAACCAATAGAAGCAATTAAAATCTCCTGAAAAAGAATCGTATTTCCTTTAGTGGCATAAGCTAAAATGCCATTTCCTAGCACAAACCCTATTACTGTTCCTATTTTTCCAAAACGACTTAAAAGACCTGAAAGCATTCCACAAATGGCATAAGCTGAAAGTAATATTGGGTCTTGTGTTGCAAGAATACCTATCGTAACCCCAATGGTTACTCCCGCTGTTGTTCCTACTAAAACTCCATTTTGCCATCCCATAATCATAACAATTAAAATACTTAAAATGGTTCGAATCGAAAAAGAAAAAATGGTTAACTCTTTTAGCCCTGCTACAGCAAGAGCAAAAATAAGACTAGCACCAATGACTTCTTCTACTGAAAAAGCTTTTTTGATTCCAAAATCACGTATCACTATCATACATCCAGAAAAGATTTTGTAAAAAACCCCTGCCATAATAGTAAATAAAAAAGCTTGCAACAAGTCATATACTAAAAACGTACCTAAAAATAACTTCCCTAACTGTACTAGTAAGCACACTCCTGCTAAATGTAACCCTACCTTTTTTCTTTCCCCTGATACCGCTTTTTTAGGTCGAATTACGATAACCGAAACGAAAAATAATAAGCTCATTAATAGATAGCTTAAAAAAACATCTTTTCCAAAACCAACAAAGGTACCAATACAAGTTAAAATGTAAACCACTCCCATTGGGACAGAGTTACTACATAAACTTGCTAAAATAGCAATCCCAAAAGGGGCCATTTGACCGGAACCCTACTGTTGATATCATAAAAGATAAGATATATAATAGAAGATTCTGTTTTGTAAAAATCTGTTTTACTACCTCTTTTGAAAACCATTTCTTTTTTTCTTCTGGACTTTCTTCAAAGGCTTCTTCTTGATATTCGCCCGACAAATTTTGAAACATCCTTTACCACCTCTTACTTTTTTCATTTAGAGATATTTTAGTACAAGCTAGGAGATTATTTTGTCATATTCACACTCAAAATAAAAAAAGTTTTTTACATATTGTGATTCATTTATTATATATTTTATCTTTCGCTTCTTTTTTCTCTTTATTATCTTTCTTATTTTATACTATCTTGCCGAAAAACACAATATCTTTACGGAAATTCTCCTTCTAGGTTTCCTTTTCTTTTATTTTAAGAAAACATTCATAATCTCTTAAGTAGCTCTTAAGTTTTATTTGATACACTAAATTTTACTAGGAGGAAAATTAAAATGAGTTCAAAGAAAACGCAAAACAAAAAGAAAAAGCTAATATTTTGTTTTGTTCTATTCTCGTTTGTGCTAGGCTTGATCGTATTGTATTCTATTTTTCCTAAACCATACGATAATTGTGGTTTACCAACCAATGAGAATTATTCAGGATTAGGCCAAAAAATAGTATCTGGTCAAGATGGCTATTTTACCACTTTTACCACAAACTCTGCTAATCCTAAAATCTACCGAGAATACAAACAAAATGGAACTAGCTCTTGGGCAAATCATCCTTATTGGGGAGGGACTATGAGTGAAAATGGTTGTGGTATTACTTCTCTTTCCATAATCCTAAGTGGTTATGGCTATAATGCTACCCCTGAAAAATTAAGAAAACAATATTATCCTGTATTAGACTATAGTAAACTTTCTAGTGAATTAGTACAGACCTATCATATCCCTAATTCTGATTTTGTCTTTGATAGCCATTCTCTTTCTTCTAATTCGATAATAGAATGGTTAAAAACCGATCGACCTGTTTTAGTGTGTGTTTGGAATAAACCACATGCTAATAGATGGACAAGTCGTTCTCATTATATGGTACTACTTGCTACAGATGGTATAAATCAAGTATATGTCTCGAATCCAAATGGTGGAAGACAAGATAGTAAATGTTCTGGCTGGTATGAAATAGAAGAAATTACTCCTTATTTAGCAAAAGCTTTATTTATTCAAAAGGAAAACTAGATAATTTATACTCATAAATTATCTAGTTTTCTTTTCTCTTTGACTCTATAATTCCACATAATGATATGGCAGATTATTCTTATCTAACAGCTTTTTTTCTCTATTCGTACAAGTAAAAAGTAAAATTTGATTTGGTATTTCTTTTGCTAAATAGAGTAATACTTGTTCTAAACGTTCGTCATCATAATAGGCAAATGCTTCATCTAAAAATAGAGGTAATGGCTCATTACAAAGCTCTTTTGCTAAAGCCAATCTTAATGAAAAATATAACTGGTCAATCGTTCCAATACTTAACCTTTGTGCACAAACATATTCTCCTGATGTTAATTCTACAATCAATCCTTGTTTACTGTTTAGTTTTACTTTTTGATATTTTCCATTTGATATTTTGCCTATTGTGGCAGACAACTGGTCTGTAAAACGAGGTGTTACCGTTTCTTGCATTTCTTCATAAGCTTCTTGTAAACCTTGTTTTGCTAAATCAAGAATGTGGCTCTTTTCTTGTAAGGCTTGCCTCTTTTCTTGTTCTTTTTCTAGTTCTTCTTCTAGTTTAATTTGTTGTTCCTGTTTATTTCGTAATTCTCTTTCTTCTAATTCTAGTTTATGCAAAGACAATTGTATTTCATTTAATTGCTTCTCTATTAAAGTATAGTTTTGCCTTAGTTCTGGATTTTGTATTAGCCAAATTGCTTCTTGTTTACTTATCTTTCCTTCTGTTATTTGCTCTATTATTTGGCTTTGTTTCATGGAAAATTCTTCTGTCTGTTTTTGCACTTCCTTTTCTTTTTGATTCCTACTTTGTTTTAATAACTCTATTTGAGTATCTATCTTCTGAATTTCTTGTAATGTTTCTTTTTGTCTTTCCTCTTCTTGTTTTTGTTGTTCTTTCATTTTTCTTTTTGCTTTTCGATAACAAAAAAGATAAATTATCCCCGTTAGAATAGTAAGAAATCCTAATATATTAGGAATGAATCTACTGTTTAAGACAAAAGGGGAAAAAACCGTTAAGAGAAAAAGACAAGTAACAAGAAGAAGATACGGTTTATGGAAAAAGTTTTGTTCTTTTTCCTTTCTTG
>DBFJJM010000107.1:0-7755 GCA_048393175.1 Candidatus Merdicola sp. | reverse complement strand
ATATCTTTAAAGCAAAATGGATCTCGTGCGTATAAATCTTTTTCACCTGTTTCACATTTTTTATATGTATATGCCATTGCAAAGCAACCACCTCTACATATTTCAGCTTTGTCGCAATCTTTACAACCTTCAATATTTTTATAATTTTCTTTTCTAGTTTTAAAAGCTTTAAATTGCTCTGAATTTATAATATCAAATATATCATCTTTTAATAAATCTCCAACTCTATAATCGTGCATATATACACATGGAGATACTGGCATTTTACCATCTGGAGTTATAGAATTTATTCTCATTGAAGAGATTCCACAAGCACATCCTCTTACTTTATTATTTTGAGTTAATCCAGATAAAGTTGGTTCACTCAATTCAACAGTATCGCATTTTTTAAATAGATATTTATAATTTTCCAAAACTTGTTCTTTTGAAGGTACAAGTTTAAAATGCTGTGGTTGTATAGGTTTAAGCAAATTAAATCTTATATTGGAATCATATTTTTTTGCTATTTCTAATAATGCATCAATTCTGTCTTTTGTAAAGTTCCAGTTCATTGCACACATTATAATTCCTGACTCAATATTATATTCTCTACAAATCTCTAAAGCTTGAATAGCATATTTATAAACATCTCCACCTCTATTTTCATTATGTTCATCTTCAAAAGGCGAATCAAAACTGATGTCTACATCATTTAATAATTCTAAACATTGTGGATAAGTATTTTTTAATGAGATAAGGCTTATTCCAGCTGTTGTTATACCTACTTTTATATTTCTTTTGTTTAACTCTTTTAATATATATGGTAACATACTTTTTTTGACATCTAAACCATTTGTAAAAATTGGTTCATTACCACCTAAATTAACTGTTTCTACATTTAATTTTTCAATTTGTCCTATAACTCTATCTACAATTTCTTTTGTTAAATTCTGTCCTTTTTTTCTTACCATAAATGAATAACAATGTTTACATTTACAAGGGCAATCATTTCCTAACGTCCAACCTATATTTTTTATCATTTAAAAATTCTCCTCTTTCAACAAAATTATACTATTTTATGTAAACCATGTCAAATAAACATCTCCATTATATTTTTTATTCAAATACATCTTTTTACTAAAAGCCCTAAGATAAATCCATATGCAAATTTATCTTAGGACTTTACTTTAATCAATTTGTTCTAAATTAAGTAATTCATTTTTTCTAAATGTTAATTTTAATAAACATGGCGATTTTATATTCAATACTTTTTCATTATTATAAACAAGTTTTACATCTTCATTTACAGTACACCAATTCAACAAGAAAAACTTAACAGAACCACCATGACTAACTACTGCTATTCTTTTTCCACAATATTCTTTAAGTATTCTATCAAAGAATTTATTCATTCTTTCTTTTGTTTGTTCAGCACTTTCACCATCTGATGTTCTAAAATTCCTATCTAAAAGTTGTTCTTGTGAAGGATCTCTAGTAGCTTTATCCTTCATAAACTCACCTAGTTCTTTTAAGTTGCCTAATTTTCTTTCACTTAAATCAT
The DNA here is from genome assembly GCA_048393175.1 of Candidatus Merdicola sp. Taxonomy (GTDB): domain Bacteria; phylum Bacillota; class Clostridia; order TANB77; family CAG-508; genus Merdicola. The sequence continues at coordinate 6,215 of DBFJJM010000107.1, read as the reverse complement.
TATCTAAGTTAAAAGGTAAATTATTTACATTAGAAATATATTTTGCAGTTGCTTTTGCTCTAGTATAACTGCTCGACCATATAACATCTAAATTTTGCAATTCTTTATTCTCACTCAATTTTTTTGCCTGCTCTTCACCTTCAACTGACAAAATTTCTTTTTCATTAATTAATTGCGAATCTTCACTTGTATTTCTTATACCATTTTCGTCAACAGTTGCAGCATGTCTTATTAAATAAACAATTGTATCTTTCATAACCACATTTCCTTTCTATTATTTAATTGCAATTATATCAATGGATGCTTATTATTTCAACTATTATTTAAATTCAAAAACTCTTTTTTTCTTATCTATATATTTTTCCATATTTACCACACAATAATTAGCATCAGGTAATTCTTTCCTTAACTCTTCTTCTAATTTCATATGACACATAATATAAGCTCTTTTAGTAGAACTTTCGTTTATAAAATATTTAAACCTAATAATTTTTTCAGTGTCTATGAAATAAAATGTATTAATATACTTATCTTTATTGTTTGAATACTCACAAAAAGTATATGCAGATAAATGCACATCTTTAAAGTATTCATCTATTACCTCTTTCCACCTTATACTATGTAAATACTTTAATTTTTCTCTATTATGTTCGTTCTCTTCAATAACTAATACTTTATTTTTTCCAAAAGTAAAGTCATCTAGGTTTATTCTATTTATATCATTTACTAAAATTATAAAATTTTTATAGTTCATTTCTTTCTGTATATCAAAAGCTACAGATTTGATATATTTATTATCATGTTCCTTAACAATTTGATAAGTCAAATATTCAAATCCATTTATATTAAATACACCTATAAATCTTCTACCTGTTGTTGTAAATACTTCTTTATTTTTTATTGCAAATGATGGTACAAAACTAACTGTATTACAATTGTAATAAAAAGCACCTATATTACTTAAATGTAATAATCTTTCTCTATATTGCTGATTTTTATTTAATTTGTTGTACTCAAAATTTGATAATTCTACATATTGTATTCCTGATTGACCTAACACTAATGTCCATTTAATCTTTCTTAAAAATTTCTTATCTATTAAATTCTTAATTCTATTCCTATAATATCTGCTACTATTAAAAAAATACTTTACATCTTTCACATTCAAGCACTGATACTTTGCAATAAATTTTATTAAAGAAATCTCATCATTGTTTATCGGAAAATAACTCAAAAAAACTCACCTCCAATACATTCTAAAAAATCATCAATAAATTGTCCATTTGGTAGAAATGCCATATCTTCGATATGTCTTTCCTACCTCCACTTCTAAAACTATGTAATAAAAATATTAAAATGCTTGATATAGCTACACTTCACCATAATTTAACATGTGCCAAATTTTTCCTTCAAAAAATGGTAATTTTGCTACACTTTTTAATACTGTAAAATTTACATATATTCACAAAAAAAGAATAGCTATTTGCTATCCTTTAAAACTTTGGAATATATGCTCTTTATTTTCTATCTCACTGGAAGTTGCGACCACCAAGCACTATTTAAAAAGACCATAGGAAGAAACAAAATAATACCATAAGAAATCATAGCTACTTTTTTGCTCTTAGTTAATTCTTTTGCTAAAAAGGCACACGAAATAGCAAGCATTATATCAAAAAAGATAGAAAGCATTTTAATCGGAATTAATGGCTCTTCTGCAATATAAGTTAGTAAAGCTAATAAAATCATATAAGGAACATTATAATTTCCTAAATTATATCTTAAAGCAGGTAGTCCATTTCTTTCTTTTATAAAATAAAACCATTCCTTTAAAAATAACGTATAATCAAGAGACTCATGTTTTAAAAAGAAAAGCCTTAACAGAAAGGCAAAAAGAGTAATAATCATACCAATTATCATTTGGTTTCTATTTTCTTTTAACCAATTTACTATTTTTTCTTGTATGTTATTTTGCTTCTTTTGTTTCATTCTTCCTCCTTTGCTTCTAGAACAAGATATTTCCCTATTTCGGTTACATCAAAATCTTTCTTTTCTATTTCGCCTTGCATTTTAGGAACGACATAAATTGTTTTTCGTTCTGGTTTTATTTCTTCTGGAAGAGAAAAAACATATTTTCCATAAGATTTTACTTTCTCACCATTTGGTTCATAAATCATAGATTGTTTAAATTCTCTTGGGTCTTGTTTGGTATAAAACAAAAAGTAAATATAGGGCTGATTGATACTATCTGTTACATAAACTTTATCTATTTCCTTTTGACTAATATAGGATACTACTTCTTTTAACGATGTCTCAAAAGAAGGAAGCTGTTTTTGGTAAAATGCTAAATAGTGATAGAAAAAACGATAAAAGAAACAAGTATAAAGAATCGCAATGATAACACTAACATATTTTACTCTATTCATCACACAATAAATCCCTACAATTGTATCATAAATGAATGGAAATAGCATAATGTTAAGACGGTTCACATTTGGCTCACATACAAAAAGTAATAAAAAAGCAGCTATAAACCAGAAATTGAAAATTACATTCAGATTGTTCCATTCTTTTGACTTTCGAAAGCTATGAATCAACCCAATTAATGTAAAAGGGAAAGAAAAAAGATAAATAAGTCCATATCCTTCCATTACATTCCATGGTAAATTCTCTTTTTGGAATAAGAATAGTTTGATTCCTCCTGTAAAATTAGACCAACTTTTTGATAAAAAATCAGAAGAAAACACCGAAGAAATGGTCTCATAACGATTTTGCACTAGTCTTGGTATGGTAATATTAAAAAACTTGATTTGTGGTAAATCAAATGTATTAATCACAACAAAAATGAGTAATGGTAAAACAATAACAAATACAATTCCTAAACTGCAACAAGCTTGTTTTAGCGTTAATTTTTTCTGATATACCAAAAAAACAAGAAGTGACATAAGAAATAATGGCATAAAAAAATAAGACGTACCATAAGAGTAACAACTTATGCCAAACAAAACAAAAGCAAAATAAATCCTGCTTTTTTTCTGCTTCTTTAATCCTAATAAAAGAAGAGCTACTGCATACAAAACAAGGTCTGGAAACAAATTAGATTCTAAGCCCCATCTACTTTTCATAATATGCCAAGGGCAAATCACCAAAAAAACAGTAGCAATTAAAGTTGCTTTTTTATTTTTATCACTCATCTGGTATATTAAATAAGTCATTACAAATAGTGTAATACACCCTATTATTGCCATTGGCAGACGTACTGCTAAAGAAGTTAATCCAAGTAGTTTAATAAAAGGAATCATAAGATAGGAATAAAGGCTATTTTGTCCACTCCCCCATGCTACAAAATGAATTGGAAAAGAATTCCCATTTCGGTCGATTCCATATTCCATTAGACTATATGCCTCATATCCAGCAGAGGCTTCATCTTGGTTTAGTCCTGCTGGCACCAAATCAATTCCAATTATTCTAACACTACACCCTATTAGCAATAAAATAGCCAATAAGATAAAAAATCCATTTTTCTTCAAAAAATTTTCCAACTTATCTTTTTTCATAAATATCAAAATATTCAATTTCTCCTATTTTTTTATAGTTTTGTTTTAAATACTTTCTTACTTGTTCTGGGTTTTGCCAATTCCTACTTACAACATCATTTTTGAGTAAGAAAAGAGCATTTTCTTGTTTATCTATTTTTTCGATTTGCCCTTGCTCTGCGTCTTTTCCTAGATTCCCTTTTAAAAACATATCATAATCTTTATCATAGAGTCCAAGTGGTATTTTGTAGATTGCAGCCTCTGCATCTAGAATATATACTTTTTTTGTTTGGTTTTGTATAAACTCATCAATAGATTGAATATTCTTAGCTAATGAAGTAGAAATACGAATTCCTTTATAACATTCAAATTGGTTATATGTTTTTGCTTTCTGAAAATAGGAAATCGTTTCTTTTAAGCTTACTATCACAGTTAATAAAATAGTAAGAGTAACTGCACATTTTAAAAAGCTTCTCATATAAAATAACCATTTTTTTTGATGATAGCCATATTTTATTCTTTTTAACAAAACAGAAAAAATATATATAAAACCTATCATAATAGGAACTATCCCAATTAAAAAATGAATCTCGTCTGTTATGGGAAACATCACAACTGATTCTGCTATACCATAAGCTGTTAAAATAAGAACTTTTTTATTTCTTGTAAAAATTGTAATAACTATCATACAAATAAGTGTAATAGGATATAAAATAGCTAATACTTTTATATACCAATGTGAATTTTGAAATAAAGACCAATAAGCTATTTTATTATCAAAAGTACGAATGCCTGCAATGGCATAATTGGCAAAATCATCCCATGCTTGCTGATAGTATAAATAAAACATCAAACATAAAATAGGTATAAAAGCACCTAAGAGCCTCATTGCAACTATTCTTCCATATGTTTTTAACTCCTGCTTTTTTCTTATTCCTAGTAGTTTATAAAAAACGGTAGCCAAAATAATAACTACTCCTGTACTTTGTTTTAGGGTAAAGCACAATCCTGCTAAAATCCCTAGTAATAAATCATGCTTTACCGAAAAAGAAACCGTTTTCTTTTTCATGCTATATTTTATTTCTAAAGAAAGCATTATCAGTACAACCAATAATATAGCAAAGTTGTAATCGATTGTGATATGGTCTTTTAATATAAAAAAAGCAAGCGATAAAAAGGTATAAACAATATATTGGTTTATTTTCAATTTACGCATAACACGGCAAATAAGAAAAAAGATGGCAGTATTTAGTACTACTGCTAAAGCTCTCATAACGATTAGCTGATTGGTAAATAGTTTTAAAAAAACAGAGGCAAGAAGCGGTAAAAGTGGTGTTTGTACCATGTTAAAATCGCGATATGGCACAAGTCCATTTGCCACATTTCTAGCAAAATTATAATTCCAGATTTCATCTAGATTACCTAAATTTCTTGTGAAAATGGTAGCAAAAATAACAAGTAAGACAGCAAAAAGGAAAATGATAGTCTTTACTATTTTTTTGGTTTTTGGTTTCATTTTTATCCCTACCTTTTTGAAGGTTTTTTTATCTTTCTTGATATGGAATCTCTAAATGAGAATAAGCATCAGGAAGAGCAATTCTTCCTCTTGGTGTTCTTGACAAGAACCCAATTTGCATTAAATAAGGTTCATAAACATCTTCAATTGTCTCTATTTCTTCTCCTGTTGTAGCTGCTAATGCTTCAATTCCAACAGGTCCCCCATTATATTTTTGGATAATTGTTTTTAATAAATTTCTGTCTGTTCTATCTAATCCTAATGCATCAATTTCTAATTTATTTAAGGCAATTTTAGCAATTTCGATATTGATTTTTCCATCCCCTAATACAGAAGCATAATCTCTTACACGTTTTAAAATACGGTTAGCAATTCTAGGAGTTCCTCTAGAACGTCTTGCAATCTCTTTTGCTGCTAGTTCTTGTATTTCAATTCCTAAAATAGAACTACTTCTTTTTACAATTTGCTCTAAGTCTTCTGGTGTATATAACTCTAATCTTTCTACAATCCCAAAACGGTCACGAAGAGGAGTCGTTAAAGACCCCGCTTTTGTGGTGGCTCCAATTAAAGTAAACTTAGGCAAGTCTAAGCGAATCGACCTAGCACTTGGTCCTTTTCCAATAATGATATCTAAGGTATAATCTTCTAAAGCAGGGTATAAAATCTCTTCTACACTTTTATTTAATCTATGAATTTCATCAATAAATAAAACATCAAATTCTGATAAATTAGTAAGTAATGCTGCTAAGTCTCCTGGTTTTTCAATAGCTGGTCCAGAAGTAATTTTAATATTTGAATTCATTTCATTAGAAATAATATTAGAAAGTGTTGTTTTCCCCAGTCCCGGAGGGCCATATAACAATACATGGTCTAATGGCTCCTCTCTTTTTTTAGCAGCTTCTATATAGATTTTCATATTTTCTTTTACTTTTGTTTGTCCAATATATTCAGAAAGTGTTTTGGGTCTTAAAGAATTTTCTAGTCGTTCTTCTTCATTATTTTCTAATTTTGGATTAATAATCTTTTCTTCTTCCATGTAATCACCTATCTGTTTTTCTTTCTTGCTAAATCATATCATTTAAGAAAAAAAAGTACAAGTGTTTTGTTTATATTTGTATGGTTATTAAAGAAAGTGCCTGTAAGAATATCACTTACAGGCACTTTCT
>DBFJJM010000106.1:0-9880 GCA_048393175.1 Candidatus Merdicola sp. | reverse complement strand
TAAGTTGTCAAGCACTTTTTTAATTTCTTTTTTTATTTCTTTAATTGGACTGTATTTATTTAAATTTATAGGATTTAATATTCATTATCCTTTAATGATTGCACTAGGTATTGGTTTTGTAGATGCACTACCTATTTTAGGTTCTGGAACAGCTATGATACCGTGGGCTATTATCGCAGCACTAGACGGTGATTTAAGATTAGGGATTGCAGTTGTTATTTTATGGGCGGTTATGTCTATTGTAAGACAGTTTTTAGAACCTCGTATTGTAAGCCGGTCAAATTGGAATTCATCCAATCTTTACGTTAATTGCTATGTATACAGGTTTTCGTTTTATGGGAATTATGGGAATGCTAATTGGACCAATTCTGCTTATTATTCTAAAAAATATTTTTGCTACTTTAATTGATAAAGGAATTTTAAAAAGTATCTTTGATAGGTAATTGATTTTTAGGTAAAAAGAGAAGATAGGAAAAGAAAATAGAAAGACTCATTTAACAAAGAAGTCAAAAAAGTAAGAGGAAAATAGAGTTCTTATTTTCCTCTTACTTTTTTATTTCTTTTTACTGTTATAACATGCCACTAGTAGGAATATATGAATCATCTGGAGGGTAAACATAGGCATCTTGTGGTTTATCGGTTGTTTTAATTTGTAATATTTTAATTTCTGGCATTTCTCCATGATAATTTCCTTTTGTAATTTCTCCTATTATTTCTACCCATGCTCCATCTTGATATTGATAAATTTCTTTACTATTACAAAGAAAACCAACTACTAATGTTTGCATATCTGAACTAATTACCATATCTCTTGCTAAAACAAATTGATTTTCATTAAAATCATATACACGATAGACATAACCAGAAAAACAGATTTTCTTTCCGACATAGTCATCTAGATTATCGTGTACGGCTTTTAAAATATTAGTATAATTTTTAGGATGGATTGTAGTTACTTCTTTTGAAGAAATAGAATCGTGAATCGTTACATCTTTTTTCGCTGCTGAAACAATACGAAATATACCTAAAACAAATAGGAGGAGAACGAGAATAGACACAATCATTACAAATATTTTAAATATTTTGCTTCCATTAATCTTTACGTTATAAATAAACATAGAAAGTACCTTCTTTCTTAAACCAAAATTCTTTTCTTATTATGATTTTATGAAACAAATAGAAGGGATATGTTTTTTTTCGAAACTTGTTGCAGAAAAAGTAATTTAGTGGTATAGTACATGAGAAAAATTGTTTATTCTAGGAGGCACGAAAAAGAATGAAATTGTTTAAATCGTATAGTGAAAAAGAAGTAAAAAGAGTTATGCCATTGGTGAAAAAGATTAATGAATTAGAACCAGAAATGGAAAAATTATCGGATTCTGAATTAAGAGCGAAAACAGACTATTTTAAAGAACAATTAAAAAGTGGTAAAACACTTCATGATATATTACCAGAAAGTTTTGCTGTCGTAAGAGAAGCATCGAAAAGAGTACTTGGAATGAGACATTTTGATGTACAATTAATAGGTGGTATTATTCTTCATCAAGGAAGAATTGCAGAAATGAAGACAGGAGAGGGTAAAACTCTAGTTGCTACATTGCCTGTTTATTTAAATGCATTAGAAGGAAAAGGTGTTCATGTTATTACTGTAAATGACTATCTAGCCAAAAGAGATAGTGAATGGATGGGAAAAGTATATAAATTTTTAGGACTATCTGTTGGGCTAGTTATTAATGGAATGAATCCAGCAGAAAAAAGACAGGCTTATCATTGTGATGTTACCTATGGAACCAATAATGAGTTTGGATTTGATTATCTAAGAGATAATATGGTTATTTATAAAGACCAATTAGTACAAAGAGATTTGCATTATGCAATTGTAGATGAGATTGATAGTATTTTAATTGATGAAGCTCGTACACCTCTTATCATTTCAGGTAGGGCAAATAAATCTTCTGAATTATATAAAAAAGCAGATAATTTTGTTCGCAAATTAGAAGCAAAAGTAATTGTTGAAGAAGATGTAAAAGATTTTAATCAAGCAGAAGATAATGAAAAGTATGACTATATTGTTGACTTAAAAGCAAAATCTGCTACTTTGACACAAAAAGGTATTAAAAAAGCAGAAGAAGAGTTTCATTTAGAGAATTTTAATGACTTAGAAAATTCGGAGTTAGTACATAATGTAAATCAAGCTTTACGTGCTCATGGTGTTATGAAAAAAGATACAGATTACATCGTAAAAAATGGGGAAGTGCTAATTGTAGATGAATTTACAGGAAGAATTATGTATGGAAGAAGATATAACAATGGATTACATCAAGCAATTGAAGCAAAAGAACATGTGAAAATTGCAGATGAATCTAAAACGCTTGCCACGATTACTTTCCAAAACTATTTTAGAATGTATGAAAAATTATCTGGTATGACTGGTACTGCCATGACAGAACAAGATGAGTTCCAAGAAATCTATAACCTAGATGTAGTAGAAATTCCAACCAATAAGCCAATGATACGTGGTGACCATTCCGATATTATTTATAAAAATGAAGATGCTAAATTTAGAGCAGTAGTAAAAGACATAAAACAAAGTCATGAAAAAGGTCAACCAGTATTAATTGGTACAGTTTCGATTGAAAAATCAGAAAAATTAAGTAAATTTTTGACACAAGAGAGAATTAAACATGAAGTATTAAATGCAAAATTTCATGAAAAAGAAGCTGAAATTATTGCACAAGCAGGAAAATATGGTGCAGTTACGATTGCTACTAATATGGCAGGACGTGGTACCGATATTACACTTGGAGGAAATAGTGAATTTTTAGCAAAACAAGAAATGAAGAAAAGAAAATTTACTACAGAGCTAATTGAACAAGCAACAACCTATAACGAAACAGATGACCAAGATATTCTAAATGCAAGAAAAACATTCCAAGAATTAGAAAAGCAATATGATAAAGAAATTAAAGAAGAAAAACAAAAAGTAATTGCTGCAGGAGGACTTAAAATTATCGGTACAGAAAGACATGAGTCTAGAAGAATTGATAATCAGTTAAGAGGACGTAGTGGGCGTCAAGGAGACCCGGGCGAATCTCGTTTTTATATTGCTTTAAATGATGATTTAATGAAAATATTTGGTGGCGATACAGTAACAAAAGTGTATGAAAAGCTTGGTGCTGATGAAAACATGCCAATTGAAGCTAAAATTTTAAGTAGAACAGTAGAAACAGCTCAAAGAAAAGTAGAAGGTAGAAACTTTAGTATTCGTAAAAATGTTTTAAAATATGATGATGTAATGAATGCACAAAGAGAATTAATCTATAAACAAAGAAGAAAAGTGTTAGACGGAGAAAACTTAAAAGAAAATATTTTACATATGTTTTCCGCTATTGTAGAAGATGTTGTTTCTATGCACTGTGATATAGCAGAAGGAGAAGAAATTAACCGTGAAGCATTAGCACAAGATATTCAAGTGACTTTTGGTATTACCGATTTAGAAAGTCTAAAACAAGAAGAAATCGTTTCTCATGATATCGTAGAAGAGCTATATCAAAAAGTGGTAGATAAATATGAACAAAAAGAAAACGACTTTGGAGAAAAAGAATTAAGAGAATTAGAAAGAGTAGTACTTCTTAAAGTAGTTGACCAAAAATGGATGGACCATATTGACAACATGGAAGAATTAAAAAATGGTATTGGACTTAGAGCATATGGACAAAAAGACCCTGTTGTTCAATATCGTATTGAAGGAACAGATATGTTTGACGAAATGAATGAAGACATTAAACTAGACGTTGTTAAAATTTTATCTAATATTCAAAAAGCAGGAGATATGAGAAGAACAGAAGCCGCTAAAATTACAGCAGAAGGTTTACAAGATACAGCTATTAATTTAGTAGACGGTAATCTTTCTCCAAAAGAGGGAGGAATGAACAAAACAGTAGTAAATGAAGGACCAAAGGTAGGAAGAAATGACCCTTGCCCTTGTGGAAGTGGGAAAAAGTACAAGAATTGCTGCGGTAGAAATCAGTAACATCAGTAGTTACAGAGATTTAAACGAACTAAAAAAGCATACAAATTGAATAAGGTAATTGTAACCAAAAGCTAACATATAAAATGTGTTGGCTTATTTTTATATATTAAATTAAATTTAGAAGGTGAAAAATGGTAGGTATAAGGGAAAGATAAAAAATCTATCAATATCAATTTGATGTAAGATTAATTTCTATTCACTTAAATTGTACTACAACAGTTACATATTTAGTTAGTATAGATGCTTCTTGTGTGTTATCGGATTATTTAATTTGTTAATTTACGTGCAATAACTTTAAGTTAAATATTACAAAAACTCTTTACGCAATTTACATAAAATGATAAAATATAATAGCAGATTAACAATATAAAACTAAAATAGAAGATTTTTTGGGATAAATACATTGAAAAAGCTAAAGAAATAAGTGATGGGGCGGATATAGTAATTATGGATACGATGTATGGAGTAAAAGAAATCCAATATTTGTATAAGAAGTTACAGCAACATGTTGGTGTCTTATATATTGATGCACCAAAAGAAGAAAGAATAAAGAAAGAATAAAGAGAGAATACCAAAGATTAAGAACAGATTCACCATATACAGATAGAAAAGCGGATTTTTCAATAACTATAGAACAAGTAGCAGAGCGAACTAAGAGGAAAGATGCAAAAAAGAAAAGGTTAGAAACTTTTGAATATAAGGATTTAGCATATGAGCAAGATGGAACTCTTGTTGTAAAAAAATGGTATGAAATTTTCTAAAGTAATAAATAATGATGGAACAGTAGATGAACTATATGATAAATTGGATTCATATATAGAAGGTGAAATGACAAAAGTAAAAAACAGAAAAGAAAGAGAGCAGGAGGAAAGATAGATGAAAAAAAATAGGGCCTCTGCCATAATTCCTTATGGAGATGGGTTAATTGTTATTAAAAGAATAAAAGGAAAATTTGAAAATAGAGAGGAATATTATACAATTCCTGGTGGTGGTCAGGAAGAAGGAGAAAGTATAGAAGAAGCAACATTAAGAGAAATTCAAGAAGAATTAGGAATAGAGATCGAATTGACTGATAAATATTATGAACTAGAGAGTCAAGGCAGAAAACAGTATTTTTTTATTGCTAAATATAAATCAGGAAGTATCGGGAGTGGAACTGGAGAAGAAATGACAAATATTAAGTTTGAAAGATATGGAGCATACGTTCCTGAAATAATAAAAAAGGAAGAAATAAAAAATATAAGATTGTTACCAGAAAAAATAAAAGATATAATACTATCTGATTTTGAAGAAATTTTTAAAAACAACTCAAAAAAGCGATAAATGAAATTTCAAATTATAGCTATTAACGGTAGTTTAATAGCTTTTTTAGTCTTTAATTTTTGATATAAACGTTGCAACCTTACTCTTTTTATATTATAATAATAAATAATACTGCGAATAAGAAAATAAATTTTATAAAAATGTTTAATACAAGATGTCAATGACATCATTTTGACAGAAGATATAAAATATCATAAGTATTATATATATCAAAAATATGGTTTATACTGAAAGTGCATTGTTTAGTAATATCAACAAAAACAAATAATATGAAAAATACTATAAATACTTATAATATTTGAATAGCCACTACACGTAGAAGTGGCAAAAACACAAGAATTGTTGCGGAAAATAGCATATTACAAGGGAATGCTGACAGGAGTGAAATTACAAATGTCAGCATTTTGTCATCCTAAACTTGCTGACAGTTTGTAAATAAAAATTAAGAAAATAATAATAACAGTTAAGAAATCAGGTGAACCCTACAATAAGTGGGAGCTGTAAAATCGCGGTAAAGATTTAGGTTTTTACCATTTTTATATTTACTTATGTTAACAATTATGATAGAATAAGACTGGAATTGTAGGAAATTCTGAATATTTCATAAGGAGGGACTTTTATGGTCCGGATAGAAAGGAACGGTTTAGATGTTTGCGTTTTTCTTCCCGTACCCTGCACTTTTCCTCAAGAACTTAAGAAAGGCAAAGGTGCAAGGGGAGATTTAGATGAGCTAGTTTATGAGTTGCTTGAATTTTTACCGAATGAAAGATGGAGGGATTTCTATTCCCAAATAATTAATGTTTGTAAAATCATTAAAGCTGCAGATATTGCACACGAACTGCGTAATGAACCGACGAGCGAAGTAAAATGGGGCTATATAGAAAGCGATTTTTTTAAGATTCAAATCAGATTCGATAGTGATACGAAAGCTAGCTTTTTTAAAGATGAACTGATATCCTATATCCATATGCATTATGATAAACACGAAATCTAACCTTTCTTTTTTCCTGAACACAAGCCCTACCGTTTTGCGGTGGGACTTGTGTTTTTCTCTAAAATAAGATATAGTGATAAAAAGGAGAGTGATAATATGATAGAACTAGAAGAAAATAGAAAAATTTTAGTTTCATTAAAAAATAAATTAGAAAATATAGGTGAGTCTCTTTGACATTTCTAAAATAGAAAAGAGATTAGAAGACTTAGAAAAAGAAACACTAAGACCAAGTTTTTGGCAAGAAAAAAATTCTAATTTAGTGTTAAAAGAAATTGAATTGTTAAAAACAAAAAAGGAAGAATATATTAAATTACAAAAAGAATTAGAAAATTTAATACAAATCAATGAACTTGCCATATTAGAACAAGAAACAAGTTTGGTTTCTGATATTTTGCAAGATACTAAAATATTAGTAAATCAAATAGAAAAGTTAGAATTGAATGTATTACTTTCTGGTAAATATGATGTAAATAATGCAATTGTTACACTTCATCCAGGAGCAGGGGGAACGGAATCACAAGATTGGGTGGAAATGCTATACAGAATGTATACTAGATGGGCTTTTCAAAGTGGATATAAAGTAAAAGAATTGGATTACTTAGAAGGAGAAGAGGCTGGAATCAAAAGTGTTACTTTTTTGGTAGAAGGAAATTATGCTTATGGTTATTTAAAAGCAGAAATGGGGGTACATCGTTTAGTTAGAATTTCGCCTTTTGATAGTGGAGGAAGAAGGCATACTTCTTTTGCTTCTGTAGAAGTATTACCAGAAATTACAGAAGATATAGAGCTAAATATTAATCCAGACGATTTGAGAATTGATACTTATCGCTCTTCTGGTGCAGGTGGTCAGCATATTAATAAAACAGATTCAGCAGTTAGAATTACTCATTTACCTACTAATATCGTAGTTTCTTGTCAATCAGAAAGGTCTCAAACAATGAATAAGGAAACAGCAATGAAAATGCTTAAATCCAAACTTTTGGATTTAAAAGAAAAAGAGAACAAAGAAAAAATTGAAGATTTAAAAGGTATCCAAAAAGAAATTGCATGGGGAAGCCAAATTCGTTCTTATGTTTTTTGCCCGTATACATTAGTAAAAGACCATCGTACCAATTATGAAGTAGGGAATGTAGATGCTGTTATGAATGGTGATATCACTTCTTTTATGAAAGAATACTTAAAACAGAAAAACAAGAATAAAGAATAGCACATATCATGCAAATAGATAATATAATAAAATATAGCCTATTATAGACTTATAATTCGCTATTACTTTAAGAAGTAAAGAAGGTACCAAAATGGATACAATAGTAGTAAAGTTTGGAGGAAGTTCTGTTGCAAATGATGAAAAATTAAAAATCGTAGCCAATCGTATTATTGATTTTCATCAGCAAAATAATCATGTTGTAGTTGTTATTTCAGCACAAGGAAAAACAACGGACCATTTATTAGAAGAAGCTGTTTGTCTTGCTCCTGTGCCAAATGAAAGAGAATTAGATGTACTAATGAGTTGCGGAGAACAAATCTCAATGGCAAAATTAGCCATTTTATTAAATCATTTAGGTTATGAGGCAATTTCATTAACTGGATGGCAGGCAGGAATTGGTACTACCAACCAAAATCAAAATGCCACTATATGTAATATTGATACAACAAGAATTGAAGAGGAAATAAGAGAAAATAAAATTGTTATTATTGCAGGTTTTCAAGGGATTAATGAAAATGGTGATATTACAACACTAGGAAGAGGTGGCTCAGACACCACTGCAGTTTCTATTGCAGCAGCCTTAAAAGCAAAACATTGCTATATTTTTTCAGATGTAGATGGAGTTTATACTTCTGACCCGAATCGTATTAAAAATGCGAAAAAACTAGAGACTCTTTCTTATTGCGAAATGATGGATATGGCAAATGAAGGAGCAAAGGTTCTTCATAATCGCTCAGTAGAAATTGCACAAAAATATCATATTCCTATTTTAGCTCGTTCTACTTTTAAAGAGGGGATAGGCACAGTCATACAAGACAAAATAGAAGATACGAAAATAAAAAGTATTGTAAAAAACGATGATATTCTTTTATTTAGAGTATACTTAGATAAATCTCCCAAAGAGGGCTTGGCTACTTTGCTAAACTCTATTTCGCAAAGTAACATTAATATTGGAAATTATCGTAATGAAAGTAATGAAACGATTATTATTTCCTTTACTATTAAAAACAGTAATTTAAATAAAATGAAACAAACATTAGATAATATTGATGCACTACAATATGTATATAATGCAACATCTCGAATCTCAATTATAGGAAACGGAATTTATAGTAATCATATTTTAGAAAAAGTTTTACAGATATGTAATACGAATATGGAAGATATTCTCCAAATTGAAAATAGTGAAACAAAAATTTCAATTACATTTAAATACTTATTATCAGATGAAATAGCAAATAAATTACATGATACTATTTTACTAAAGTCATAGACTATAAAAAGTCTATGACTTTTTCTTTTGCTGCGACAGACATGTCGTTTAGCTAAACGGTGAAAGGCCGTATTGGAGGTACATATCGCCAACCAGCAAGTAGTCAGAAGAAGTCATAGTAGAAAAAATTTCGAAGGACTGAACAATTTATAGTGTTTTCACTGCCGAAAATTTAGTGATAGATAAAGTTTGCTATTAATATAGAAAGATTAAGGAAAAGAGGTCTAGTATTTCTACTAGACCAATATACAAAAGTACATATTGAATGCACAAATTAAGCCGCCACTTGCGTGAACCGCTTGAGTGGTGGTGTGAAAGGGAAAAACACATTAAGTGTTATCCTCTACTCGATTTAAATTCAAGAAAAACAGTTCTAAATAAGACAAGACCTGAATATATATATCTTAGGCTATTTTAGAAAGGTAGTGAAGAAAATGACGTTAGAAGAAAGAAATGCAATGAACACTCAAATGGAACAAAAATTAATTTTAGAGAATAGAGGAAGATTAGATATTTCAGGTGTATTAGACGTATTAAGTTTTGATGACCAAGTTGTCATGGTTGAAACAGAACTTGGACTTTTAACAGTCAAAGGAGAAAACCTACGTATTAATAAACTAAGTATTGATACTTCAGAAGTAATAGTAGAAGGAGAAATTTCCAGTTTAACTTATAGTGAAACTGAATCACAAAAAGGAAATACTGGTTTTTTAAGTAAAATTTTTAAATGAAATTAGGTGGTCTTATGAATACAATTGCGATAGAGCAAACCTATTCTTTTCTTATTTTTGTGATAAATGGCATATTAATTGGTATTTTATTTGATATTTTTAGAATTTTAAGGAAATCTTTTCAAACACCAGATATTATTACTTATATTGAAGATTCACTTTTTTGGATATTAGCAGGATTGACTACTCTTATTATTTTATTTCGTTTTAATGATGGGGAACTAAGATTATATACCTTTTTAGGTATTATTTTAGGTGTTTTAGTTTATATGCTTACTCTAAGTAAGTTATTCATAAAAATTAATGTGACGATTATTAC
>DBFJJM010000105.1:0-7845 GCA_048393175.1 Candidatus Merdicola sp. | reverse complement strand
CTCTTGTTAAAGTTAAACCATTGATATAACAACATTCCTCAGAATTATTATATCTTCTTTTTATAGTTTTTTCAATGTTTTTGGAGATTTTTTTCCAGCAATTATTCAAAAATGAGAATCCTTATTTTTCAAGGGTTTGCGGTCTCATGCTGGAAAAATATTTTGTTCCATAAAAAAACAGACTGTATTTTTACTTACAGCCCGCTTGATTTTATTAGTTTTGTGCATAAGGTAACATTGCAATGTGTCTACATCTTTTAATTGTTAATGTAATATCTCTTTGATGTTTTGCACAACATCCTGTTGCTCTTCTTGGCAAAATCTTACCTTTATCATTAATAAATTTCTTTAATTGGTCTGGATTTTTATAATCTAAAACGAAGTTTTTATCGGCACATAATACACATACCTTTTTTCTCATTTTTCTAAATCTTGGATTATAATCTTCATCGTTACGATTGTTGTTTTTTCTATTTTGTTTTTTGTTGTCTGCCACGTTACTTCCCCCTCTCTTGTTTAAAATGGTAAATCATCACTAGAAGTAGTTTCAAATTCAGAAGTGGTTGGCATATCACCAAAAGGATTATCAAATCCTCCATTTGCTTCCGCTTCTCTTTTGCTATCTGCAAAATAAGCCTCTTCTGCTACAACTTCTGTTACATAATGTTTTTGTCCTTGGTCATCTTCCCAATTTCTTGTTTGAATTCTTCCGATGATTCCTACTTGTTGCCCCTTTTTAAAATATTTACTACAAAACTCTCCTAGTTTGCTCCAAGCAACGACATTAATAAAATCCGCCTGTCTTTCTTCTCCTTGTCTTGTAAATCTACGATTTACTGCTAAAGAAAAAGATGCAACTAAAGTATTATTTGTCTGTGTATATCTTACTTCAGGGTCTCTGGTTAATCTTCCCATTAAAATTACTTTATTCATTTTTTTACCTTACCTTTCTAAAAGGTGATACTTAGTTTTCTTTTTTTACTACAATAAATTTTATAACATTATCGTTTATACGATAATTTCTTTCTAGCTCAGCAATTGAATCTGGTTTTGCTTCAAATTCAAGAACAACGTAGTATCCTTCTTTATTCTTTTTGATTTCATAAGCTAACTTTCGTTTTCCTAATTCATTTACATTTGCTACTTTACCATTTTGATTAATCAAATCTGTAAATTCCTTTACAAGGTCTTTTATTCCTTGTTCTTCTACAGATGGATTAATAATGATAACACTTTCGTATTGATTCATTATTTTCACCTCCTTTTGGCTATAAAACCCATTTTCTTTCAATGAGTAAGGATAAAAAGGATTTAACCTTTTTAACAGTAAAATTTTAACACATTTGTTTTCGAAAATCAAGTCATTTCTCAAATTATTAACATAAAATTCCAAAAAAGAGCTTTTATTTTTGTTTAAACATTTTTTGTCTTGTTAATACTATATATAGAGGTGTTGATAATGAAGATTGGATTAGCTCTTTCAGGAGGAGGAATTCGTGGAATTGCTCATGCAGGAGTTTTAAAAGCTTTAGAAGACAGTAATATTCCTATTGACATCATAGGCGGTTGTAGTAGTGGTAGTTTAATTGCTTCTTTATATGCAATGGGTTATTCTCCTTACTACATATATATTCTTTTCAAACGCTATTCTAGTGAAATTGCTTCTATTAATTCTATGCCAATTGTCTCTGGAATTAGTAATTTTATGATGAATAAAAAAAATTCTATTAAAGGTCTCAAAGAAGGAGATAACTTAGCATCTTTATATAATCGAGTAGCTTTAAAAAAAGGAGTCCGCTATTTAAAAGATATTTCCATGCCTCTAGTTATTCCAACTGTTGATGCTGCTGATTCAAAAGAATATATTTTTACAAATCATATTCCTGAAAATTGCAAGAATCCAGAACAATATATTACAGATGTTAGTTTAGGCACAGCAGTAAGGTCAAGTAGTAGCTTTCCTGCTGTTTTTTCTCCTTGTGAATATAAAGAGCATCTTTTTATGGATGGAGGAGTATTAGATAATATTCCTGTTTCAGAAGTAAAAAAACAAGGTGCAGATAAAATTATCGCAGTAAAATTTACTAGTGATAAAATTGATAAAAATAGTAATCTTATGGATTTTGTGATGAAATCGATTGATATTATGGGAAGCAAAATCTCAGAAGAAGCATTAGAAATGAGTGATTACATTTTAACTGTTTATACCGATAAAACTGGATTATTAGATATTGAAAAATTAGATATGTGTTATAAATATGGCTATACTGCTGTCATGAAAAATCTTCCTTCTATTAAGAAAACTTTATTTTCTTGAAAATTTTTCCTCCTTATGTTATGATAATTTCATATGATTCAAATAGGAGGACTTTTCATGTTAGATGCACTTATTGATGCTGCTATTGACAGCCTTAAATTATTACCCTTTCTTTTTCTTACTTATCTTGTAATGGAATATATCGAACATAAAACAAGTGCTAAAGCAAAACTTTCTATACAAAAATCTGGAAAATTCGGTCCATTTATTGGTAGTTTATTAGGAATTGTTCCTCAGTGTGGCTTTTCTGCAGCGGCTGCGAGTCTTTATGCTGGAAGGATTATTACGCTTGGTACATTAATCGCAATTTTCCTATCTACCTCAGATGAAATGATACCTATTTTACTCTCCGAAGCAGCACCTCTTTCTCTTATTTTTAAAATTTTAGGAATTAAATTACTAGTAGGAATTTTTTGGGGATTTATGATTGACTTTATTCTTCATCGAACTAAACAGGACAATCTAAATGCCTCAGAAATTGAGCATTTATGTGAGAATGACCATTGTCACTGTGAACATGGAATGATAAAATCGTCGTTAAAACATACCTTTAATATTTTTCTTTACATTTTTTTCATCACTTTACTATTAAATATAATAATTGGTCTAATTGGTGAAGATACCTTATCTCATTTTATTTCTCAGCAACCATTTTTAGGTCCAATTTTAGCAGGATTAATCGGACTAATTCCCAATTGTGCTTCTTCTGTTATTCTAACAAAACTTTATTTGTCTAGTCTTATTACACCTGCCACTTTACTTTCTGGCTTATTTGTAAGTGCAGGTGTTGGTTTACTAATATTATTTAAAACAAATAAGGATTTAAAAAAGAATATTCAAATTACTATTTTACTTTATGGAATTGGTGTTCTTTCTGGATTACTTTTAGGATGGATGGGACTACAGTTTTAACCTTTTTAAATAAAGAAAAAAGCAAAGAGTTATTTTTCTTTGCTTTTTTATCTTCCTAATATTTCCCTTGCACGCTTTATATCTTGCTCTGTTGCATCTCTTACTGCCCCTAAAGGGTAATTTTTTCCCAACTTTTCCCACTTATATTTTCCCATACTATGATAAGGTAATAATTCTACTTTTGTCACGCAAGTAAGATTAGAAAGAAATTGCTTTAGCTGTTTTAAATCTTCTTCTTTATCTGTAATGCCAGGTATAATAACTTGTCTTATCCAAATCTCTTTTTGTTTTCTATTTAAATAGTTAGCAAATTCTAACTCTTTCTGATTCGAAACACCCACTAATTGCTTGCAAATTTCATCATTAATACACTTTATATCTAATAAAAACAAATCCGTTACGTTTATTACTTCTTCTATTTGCTTGGTAATCTTAACTACTCCTGAAGTATCAATTGCAGTAGGAATCTTCTTTTTCTTTAAAATAGAAAAAAGAGAAACTAAAAAGTTAGCTTGTAATAGTGGTTCTCCTCCTGTCGCAGTGACTCCTCCTCCAGATGGAAGAATATAATTTTCATATCTTTGTATCTTTTCTATTACTTCTTCTAATGTATAAATTGGCCCAGAATCGCAATCCCATGTATCACGGTTTTGACAATATTTACATTTCAAGTGACACCCTTGAAAAAAGATAACAAAACGAATTCCAGGTCCGTCCACTGCTCCAAATGTTTCAAAAGAATGAATACGAGCCATTGTGTTAGGGTCAAATACCTTCAATTCTTCCTCCTCCTTTCATAAAATAAGACAGATATAAAATATCTGCCTTATTTTTATATTTTTTCATGTATGGTACGATGTATGACATCTAATTGTTGCTCTTTTGTTAATTTTACAAAGTTTACTGCATAACCAGAAACACGAATAGTAAGTTGCGGATATTTTTCTGGATGGTCCATTGCATCTAGCAGCAAAGCTCTATCAAAGACATTAACATTAATGTGATGTCCTGTTTGCATAAAATAACCATCTAACATACTAACTAAATTTTTTATTCTGATTGACTTTTCTTTGCCTAATGTTCCTGGTGTAATTGAAAAAGTAAAGGAAATTCCATCTTCAGAATATTCATAAGGAAGTTTAGCAATGGTATTCATAACTGCTAATGCTCCATTTTCATCTCTACCATGTAAAGGATTTGCACCTGGTCCAAAAGGTTCTCCTTTTCTTCTTCCATCTGGCGTGTTTCCTGTATATTTTCCATACACTACATTAGAAGTAATCGTTAAAATAGACAAAGTTGGCTTTGCATTTCGATAAGTCTGATGTTTTTCTAACTTTTTCATAAACTTTTTTACTACTTCTACCGCAATTTGGTCTACTCTATCATCATCATTTCCATATTTAGGAAAGTCTCCTGTTGTTTTATAATCAATAGCAAGTCCTGTTTCATTACGAACAACTTCTACTTTAGCATATTTGATAGCAGATAAAGAATCGGCTACAACAGATAATCCCGCTATACCACATGCCATAGTACGTAAAATATCTTTATCGTGCAAAGCCATTTCTAACGCTTCATAAGAATATTTATCATGCATATAATGAATACAATTTAGTGCCTTAATATAAATTCTTGCTACATAGTCCATCATGGTATCAAATTTTTGCATTACTTCTTCATACTCTAAATATTTTGAAGTAATTGGTTCAAATTTTGGTGTAATTTGCTTTCCAGTAAGGACGTCTCTTCCTCCATTAATAGCATATAAAAGTGTTTTGGCTAAATTGGCTCTAGCACCAAAAAACTGCATTTGTTTTCCAATTTTCATAGGAGAAACACAACAAGCTATTCCATAGTCATCTCCTAATGTTTCTCTCATTAAATCATCATTTTCATATTGAATAGAGGATGTACGAATGGAAACATCAGCACAATATTCTTTAAACGCTGTTGGTAAATTTTTTGACCATAATACTGTTAAATTTGGTTCTGGTGCTGGTCCTAAATTGTTTAGAGTATGCAAAATACGAAAAGAATTCTTAGTAACTAATGTTCTTCCATCTACACCCATTCCGCCAATTGATTCGGTTACCCAAACAGGGTCCCCACTAAATAATTCATTATATTCTGGTGCTCTTAAAAAACGCACTAGTCTTAATTTCATAATAAATTGGTCCATTAATTCTTGAGCTTTTTCTTCTGTGATAATTCCCTTTTGCAAATCGCGTTCTAGATAAATATCTAAAAATGTGGAAGTCCTACCCAGACTCATCGCGGCTCCATTTTGGTCTTTTACTGCTCCTAAATAACCAAAGTATAGCCATTGAATCGCTTCTTTACTATCTTGTGCTGGCAAAGAAATATCAAATCCATATTTTTTTGCCATTTCTTTTAAATCCCTTAATGCTTTTATTTGGTCTGCAATTTCTTCTCTTTGACGAATAATCTCCTGTGTTAATTCATCCTCATCTAATAAATAGAGTTCATCCTTCTTTTCTTCAATTAAAGCATCTACTCCATAAAGAGCCACTCTTCTATAATCTCCAATGATACGTCCCCTTCCATATCCGTCGGGAAGACCTGTTAGTAAATGGGAACTTCTAGCTGCCCTTACATCTGGTGTATAAACATCAAAAACACCGTCATTATGTGTCTTTCTTAAATTATGATAAATATATTCCACCTCAGAGTCTACTTCTAATCCATATTCTCTGCATGATTTCTCTACTACACGTATTCCTCCATTTGGCATAATAGCTCTTTTTAATGGAGCATCCGTTTGTAGTCCTACAATTTCTTCTAATTCTTTATCAATATATCCTGCTTTATAAGCATTAATAGAAGAAGGAGTTTTGGTATCTGCTTCTAATACTCCACCTTTTTTACGCTCTTCTTCATACAATTTTAAAATCTTATCCCATAACTTTTTAGTCTTTTGTGTTGGTCCTTTTAAAAAGCTTCCATCTCCTATATAGGGTATATAGTTTGCTTGAATGAACCCTCTTACATCGATTGACTTTGTCCATTCTCCGCTTCTATTAAACTCTTCCCATTGTTTATAATCCATGCCACATCATCTTCTTTCTTATCGTTTGTTTTTGGGCAAAAAAAAATACACAGATTTTCTCTTCTTTTTTATCATATCACATACTAAAAGAGTTATCAACAAAAAAATGCAAAACTTTACAAAGTAAATTTTGGAAGAGGTAAATAGAGCACTTCATTGACTTTTGAATTGTTTCATACTATACTCAGGACTAGTGTTAGGAGGAATAAATATGGAAAATTGGTTAACTCGAACAGAATCTCTAATTGGTAAACAAAAGGTACAAAAATTACAAAAAGCTAGTATCGCTATTTTCGGTTTAGGTGGGGTTGGTTCTTTTGCAGCTGAAGCACTTGTCCGTAGTGGAATTGGGAATTTAATTTGTGTAGACCATGATAAAATTGAAGAATCTAATATCAATCGTCAATTACTTGCTGATACTTCTACTATTGGTATTTCTAAAGTAGAAGTAGCAAAAAATCGTTTTCTCAAAATAAACCCTAATTTAAATATAACAATTTATCCTACTTTTTATAAAGAAGAAACGTCAAAGGAATTACTTTCTTGCTCCTATGATTATATTATTGATGCAATTGATTCAATTTCCTCTAAACTTCATTTAATTGAAACGGCAAAAAAGAAAAATATTCCGATTATCTCTTGTATGGGAACAGGAAACAAATTAGACCCTTTTCTTTTTGAAATAACAGATATTACAAAGACTTCTGTTTGCCCTTTAGCAAAAATTATAAGGAAAGAATTAAAAAAACGAAGGATTGAAAATGTAAAAGTACTTTTTTCAAAAGAACCTCCTTATCAAGAACAAACTAGCTCTACTCCTGCTAGTATTTCCTTTGTTCCTTCTATTGCAGGGCTTATGATAGCAGGGGAGGTGATAAAAGATATTATTTCTTAATCTTTGTTACATATATTTCACTCAATTGGACATATTAAGAATACAAAACCGTATTTATTTATAGTAAACCTTAACTTTTTAGTTTCTGTAAATATGAACTTGTTAATGCTATATTAAGCAAAAAAGAGGAGTGTCGTATATGTCTATTGATTATTCTATTGTAGGAGAAAGACTAAAAAAAGCTAGACTTTCCAAACATCTTACACAAGAAAAAATTGCAGAACAATTAGATGTCTCTGTTGCTTTCTTAAGTAGAATTGAACGCGGTTCATCCCAAATTAATCTAAAGAGGTTAAATCAATTATGTGCTATCCTCGATGTTTCAGAAGGTTATATTTTATCTGGTAGCTCGGCTAACTCCAAATCTTACTTAGAAGAAGATTTCAAAGAATTATTAGACAAATGCTCACCAGAAAAGCAAAAACTAATTTATAATATTGCTAAAACTATCGCAGAAGATGAAAATGAAAAGAAGGAATCTTAAAACATGAAGTGCACCCCAAATGTTAGACAAAAAAATTTTAACATTTGGTGGAATAGTCAAGAAAAACTAGACACAAAATTAAGTGAATTAGGAATTTTTTAATTCGTACTCTATGGGGCTCATATAATCTAAAGCAGAATGCATTCTTTTTGTGTTATAGTAAGTCT
>DBFJJM010000104.1:0-7517 GCA_048393175.1 Candidatus Merdicola sp. | reverse complement strand
TTTTTCTTTTTTACAATAGAAAAAACATCTCGCTTTATGAGATGTTTGTCTTTGTTATGCATTAACAGTTTGTTTACTTTCTTCTACTTCAGGATAGACACTAACTTTCTTTTTATCTTTTCCTAATCTTTCGAATTTTACTGTTCCATTTATTAAAGCATATAGCGTATCATCACTACCAATTCCAACATTGGTTCCTGGATGATATTTGGTTCCTCTTTGTCTAATTAAGATGTTACCTGCAAGAACAAATTGCCCATCTGCTCTTTTTACACCAAGACGTTTTGACTCACTGTCTCTACCATTTTTGACACTACCTTGACCTTTTTTATGAGCCATTTATCTCAACTCCTTTCGCCTGTTTGTTTTCTTTGTCTGTTATATTAAGCTTTTACTTCTTCAGAAGCTTCTGCTTTTTTTGCACCTGGCATTTTAATCGCTACAATTTCAACTTTTGTATAAGGTTGTCTATGTCCTTGTTTTCTTCTATAATTCTTTTTTGGTTTATATTTGAAAACAACAATTTTCTTTCCTTTACCATGTGCAACTACTTTACCTTCTACTTTCACACCTTTGACATAAGGATTTCCTACTTCAATTTTCTTATCATCTGATACTAGAACAACTTTATCAAAAGTTACTTTTTTTCCTTCTTCTGCATCTAGTTTTTCAAAGAAAATGACATCTCCTTGTGCTACTTTGTATTGTTTTCCACAGCTTTCAATCATTGCGTACATTATACAATGCACCTCCCTTTTTTGTATACTCGCTAATCCTAAACCAAAGGTAGCTAATTATTTCATAGCATTTTGTACCACGATTAAGCGGATTACAGTTAATTATTCTATCATACCTTTGTTTTGTTGTCAATGAAATTTTCGCAAAAAGATTGCTTTTATACGGGTTTTTCAGTATAATAAAGGCATGAAAGAACTAACTGTACCAAAAAGAAAACAAGAAATAAAATTAATTCCTTTTCTACAAGAAAGCTTTCCTACTTTAAAACAAGGAACAATATATAAAGCACTTCGTAAAAAGGATATTATGGTAAATGGAAAACGTATTAATGAAAATATTTCATTACAATCAAATGATATTATTCGACTTTATCTATCGGATGAAGTTTTATTTTCTTTGCCTAAATTAAGCCTTTTTTATGAAGATGACCATATTGCCATATTCGATAAACCAGTTGGAATAGAAACAGTTGGAGACCATTCTTTTACTACTCTTGTACAAAAACAATTAGGAAACCATTTTCTTCCTTGTCATAGATTGGATACAAATACTTCTGGATTACTTCTTTTTGCCAAAGACCAAGCATCTTATTCTATTTTACTTTCTAAATTTAAGAACCATGAAATAGAAAAACATTATTTAGCAAAAGTCTATGGAATACCCCATCAAACATCGGCTATTTTAACTGCTTACCTTTTTAAAGACAAAAAAAAAGCAAGAGTCTATATTTG
Organism: Candidatus Merdicola sp.; assembly: GCA_048393175.1. Lineage (GTDB taxonomy): Bacteria > Bacillota > Clostridia > TANB77 > CAG-508 > Merdicola. The sequence continues at coordinate 6,048 of DBFJJM010000104.1, read as the reverse complement.
CTCTACTTCTAAAAAAGGCTATCAAAAAATCATTACTTCTTATACCATTTTACGAAAAGATAGTTTGCAAAATACCGCTCTTTTAGATGTTTGCATTACAACAGGAAAAACCCACCAAATACGTGCTCATTTAGCTTATATCGGCTTTCCCATTATTCGGTGATGGAAAATATGGAAAAAATGAAATTAATAAACAATTTCACCAAAAAACACAATTACTCCAAAGTTATTCGATTGGTTTTCACTTTCAATCTAATGGTGGCATCTTAAATTATTTAAATGGAAAAGAATTAAAAAAGGAATGTCATTTTTAACGACATTCCTTTTGTTTAATCTACCCATGAAACGGTTGCTCCTGAAGTAGTTGTTGGTAAAACAGTATTTGGTCCTCTTTTTACATATATGTTTTTCAAATTATTACAGCCATAAAACGTCATACTTGGTATGGTAGTAATACTATTCGGTAACGTAACTTGGTTTAAAGAACTGCAACTACTAAATACGTAATTTTCCATACTAATAAGACTGTCTGGAAGAGTAACATTCTTTAAAGCAGTACATTCATAAAAAGCCCTCTCTCCTATATTTGTAACTCCTTCAGGAATCTCTACACTTTCCAGACTATTGCAACCATTCAAAAAATCTGGTGGTATATTTGTCAAATTTTTAGGAATTGTTATTTTTGTTAAAGCAAAGTTATATCCTAATGCCATTTCATCTGCACTTATTATACTAGAAGGTAATATAATTTCATTTGCTTGAACACAAAAAACAAGTCCCCACATTCCAATCGATTGAATTCCCTTAGAGAGTGTAATTTTCTTTATCTTAGCTGTTGCTCCAGAATAGGTAATTGGCATTCCACTATTTTCTTGTAATGTTTCATCAAACGGAGGATTATGATTCATATCTACTACGCCATTTTCATCACGAAACATTTTTACACCTGCTAAGGCAAAATCCCCTATTTTAGTTATTGTTTCATTTCCTATTTTATTTGGTACCACTAATTCTGTCGGAATCTTATTGGGTGGTGGATTATACCAAACAATGGTACCTGCCCCATCTGTTTTCCAATAACTATATTCTTCATCTGTTAGTGCTACTTGTCTTTCTACTTCTTCTACTGGACTTTCTTTTACCGATACCTTTCCAGTTGCTTTATCGTAACTATATTCTCTTTCTACTTTTAAGCCTAATTTATCTGTTACGACCGTTCCATCTGTCAGAATATAGCCATCTTCTTTTAATTTTTCATATCTTCTTTGCATTGGGTCCGTATTTTCTTCTTGCAAATAGTCAATTGCATGCCCGGATGCTTTTACATCTATTTGTCCTTGAACTGATGCTAATTCCGTATCCTGTTTTGCCTGCTTGGATTTTCTAATTATCCCCTCGTCTCCTACAATAGAAGCAATTGCCACTCCTGCTAAAATGATGAGAACAACAATGGTCACCACTAATGCGACTAAAGTAATACCTTTGTTTTGATTCATCCGCTTCTTCCTTCCCTATTTTTTTCTCGGTCCAAAAATTACCAAGCTAAACCTATTTTCAAAAACAGATTTAGCTTGTCTTGATTACTATCTTAAAAGTTTGTTCTTTTCTATCTTCTTTTTTTATTTTATTTCTTTATCATATCTAGCATAACGAATATAGGCATAAATACCAACAGCTAAAATAGCAATAATAACAGCAATCACACCAACCGATATTCCAGTAGCTGGCAAACTCTCATCTTTCTTGATGGTATTATCTATTACATGATTGGTATTCGAATTTTGTCCCTTTTCTCCAATTATCTCGTTTACTTTTTGTTTATCTATAGTAAGACGAACCATTTTAGCATCTTCAAAAATGGTTTGTTCCATATCTGTTTTAGTCGGTTCTATTTCTATTGTTATACCTTCTATTTGCTTATTTCCAACTGAAAAGTCTGTATAATTATCTTCGAAATATTGACTCGCTTTTGTTGTACCAAACATAACTTGTAACCCGGATAAGATGGAACGATACGCATTATTGGTAAGTTCTTGCTCTTCTCCTACTGCAATTGTTGCCTCATTTCCATCTCCTACTTTATAAAAGGTAACATTTCCTGTTCTTACATGGTAGCTTCCATCTCCTGCAATGTACTCTTTCATTTGTTCTAAATGTTCTGGTGTAATATAGACATCTTCAAAACTTAAAAGTGGAATTTCTTTTTGAATATCAAATTGAATCGTTACTGTATTGGTTCCTTTCTTAAGAGAAACTCCTTGTTCTTGTAAAGTATAATTTTGTATTCTTTCGTCATTTAAAGTAGGTAAAATAGCACCTGGTGCTACTCCATGTAGTTGTTGTACTGCATCTACTAATAACATACTAATCATACTATCTACCAGAGCTTTTTCTTGCCCCTCTTCTGCTCCGATTGTAATTTCAATGTTATTTCCTTCTACTTGAAAAATAGTAGTATAAGACTTCTCATTTGTAGTTGTTTGAATGCTAATTTGGTTTTCTCCTAAGGTTGCTACTGAAGTACTTCCTTGTTCTAAGGCTTGTTGTACTGTTTCAGACTGATTATATTTTTCTACTACTTGCTCCATAGAAACGGTGTCTACTGCCATAACAGGAATCATAATGGATAATAGCAATAGAAAACTCAATGTAAATCCAATTAATTTTTTCATCTGTATCTCTCCTTCTTCTTTTTTTACTCTTTATATTTGGTTTTCTTTTTGTTAACTTATTAGACTCTTTTTTACCTTTTAAAAAATACTCTAAAATTTGCTTACAACTATAGTAGCTCCCAGACGTTATAGGTCCAACTATTACTACTATCTCTTGGGTCTATGATTGTTTTAGTTCCTACTGGATTATCTTTTATTTTGTTTCTAGATGGTATTGTTACTAAAATACGTAATCCACATACTATATCTCCTCGCCTTCCAAAATCACGAGAAATTGGCATTGTATAATTCATATAAACTTCATCTTTTGACGGTCCCCAATAATAGGCATAATTATCAATTAGTGTTTCATATTTTTTTCCATAAACGGATTGAAATATTTCGTCATCTATTAAGTTAGGAATCGCATACCCTTTATTTCGAGTATACCATTTCATTAAATCTTCATGTTCTAATACTCTTGCACTCATTGCTCCTTGTTGTTGGTTTATATAATTATTCCAATTTCTTTTTGTGTACAAGCTTTGTGCTGTTTGCTCATCCATTTGTGTTCCATCTTCTTTTTTCCAATTAGAACTTATCTTTCCTATTAAAACATACGAATTAGGTCTGCAAAATTCAATGTTTTTGTCAGAAAAATAATAATTTTCCGGACATCCTGCTGATATTAAAATTACCTCTCCTGTAGCTTCATTAACATCGAACACTCTCCACCCTGTTACTTCTTTCTCTCCTTGATTTGTTTGTTCTTTTATATAATTATATGTTGTTTTGCCAGGAACAGCATTCGCATTTTTACTACTTCCTGCTGTAAACCCGCCAAATTGAAATCGATTTGGTGAACTAGTACTATTATTAGCTTGTTGCAAATCAGTATTGAGTCCCGTTTTTATTGCTTTTATTTCTTCTTCTGTCCATGTCCCTGCATCATATGTCACAAAGTCTCCGATATGCAATTTCGTTGGGTCATATCCTCCTGCTGTTTCGTCTTCTCCATTTCGGTCAAACTTTTCTGCTATTGTTACTGTTTTTTCTTGTTTGGTTACTTTTCCCTCTTGTGTTACTAAATAAGTATTCCCACTACTTCCCAGATTAGTATATTTTACCGTTAAATTACTTTCTCCATTTACTTCTACTGTATATTCTCCTCCACTTTCTATTTCTTTTTTTAGTTCCTCTGCTGTTACTAGTTCTTTTTTTCTTATCTTATTTTCCCAATCATTTGTCCTAATGGTATTCATAGCTAGTTTTATGACTTCTGCTTCTTGTGATTCTATAGTTTTTGTTCTTGCTGTTTGAGCTTTTTTGAAAATTCCATCTTGTCCTAATACCATAGCAATTGTCACTCCGGCTAAGATAAGTAGCACAATAATCGTTACTACTAGTGCAACTAACGTGATTCCTTGATTTTGTTTATTCAATTCCCCTTTCCTCCTTCTTTTTTTATCATTTTACTACAAGTTTTTTCCAAAAGCAACTAATTTACATCTCATTTTGTTCAAAAATTGCTTTAAATTCTTCTGCTGTAATTTTTTCTTTTGTTAATAGTACTTGTGCTACCATATCCAATTTATCTCTATGCTCTTTTAAAATCATTTGTGCTTTTTCATAAGCTTTATCCATTAATATTTTAATTTCTGCTCCAATCGCATCTTGCATTTTTTCTCCATAAATTAATATTTCATTTGGATTTTCTGAATCCTTTAACGAAATAGGACCAATTGCTTCACTCATTCCATAAGTAGTAATCATATCTTTTGCAATTCCAGTTGCTACTTCTAAATCATTACTTGCACCTGTAGAAATATCATCTAATGCTAGTTTCTCTGCTGCTCTACCACCTAAAAGCGAAATAAGTCTTTCTTCCATTTCTGTTTTAGAAATATAGAACTTGTCTTCATTGGTTCGGTACATTGTATAACCACCCGCTACTCCTCTTGGTATAATCGAAACTTCTTTTACATCATTTTGGGTTTCTAAATAGCGACTTACTACAGCATGACCTGCTTCATGATAAGCCGTTAATTTTTTATCTTTTTCAGAAACGACTCTACTATGTTTTTCTAGACCCATTGTCACTTTTTTTACTGCTTCTTCTAAATCTTGCTTGGTAATGGCATCATGTTTACGAATGGTTGCTAAAATAGCAGCTTCATTTAATACATTTTCTAATTCTGCACCTGTAAAGCCTGCTGTATCTTCTGCAATATCCTTTAACGAAATTTCCATGTCAAACTTTTTATCTTTACTATGAATTTTTAAAATTTCTTCTCTTCCTTTTTGGTCTGGTGCGGCAATCATAATTTGTCTATCAAATCTTCCCGGTCTTAAAAGAGCTTTATCTAACATTTCTGGGCGGTTAGTCGCTGCTAATACAATCACATTTTGGTCTGACTCAAATCCATCCATTTCCACTAATAACTGATTTAATGTTTGGTTGTTTTCTGTTTCTGCTCCACTACTGCTTGTTCTTCTAGAACCAATTGCATCAATTTCATCAATAAAAATGATACAAGGAGAAATCTTTTTTGCTTTTTCAAATAACTTTCTTACTCTAGATGCTCCAAGTCCTGCAAACATTTCAATAAACTCTGAGCCACTCATTGAAATAAAGGGAACTTTGGCTTCTCCTGCAATTGCTTTGGCAATCAATGTTTTACCTGTTCCCGGTTTACCACAAAGCAAAACTCCTCTTGGTACTCTTGCTCCCATTTTTTGAAATTCTTCTGGATTTTTTAAAAAATCTACGATTTCTACTAATTCGCTTTTTTCCTCATCTAGCCCTGCTACATCATCAAATGTAACTTTTACATTGCTTTCGTCTTCTTCATAAACTTTTCCCTTATCTCCTAAGCCTTGCATTTTAAAGACAAGGACAAAAAGAGCAATCATTAATAAAGTGGGTAAAAAAGTAAAAAATCCATCTACAATAGAAAGTAGTACATTGGGTTTTTTCTGCATTAATTCTATACTGCTTCCTTGTTCTACTTTTTCTTGTATAAATTCAGTAAATGCTTGTATATTGGGAACAGTTGTTGTTTTTTCTTTTTGTTCATCCCTTAGTTTTACTTTAACGGTATTACTTCCTGTTGTCATTTCAATTTTTTCTACTGCTTCATCACTAATATTTTTGATTAGTTCTGTATAAGGAAGAAGATTTTCTTCTTCTTTTTGTTTATTTCCCTTTAAGAAATAAAGGGTTGCTAAAGATAAAATTAACAATAAACCAACAAGTAAAATGCTTAAATAGATTACTTTCTTATTTTCTTTCTTTTTTGGTTTTTGTTCTTCTGGTTTGTTTGGTTTTTCTTTCATACTTCACCTTCCGCTTCTTTTCCAATATTATTATCGGGCTGTTCTTTTTTGCCTTTTTCTT
>DBFJJM010000103.1:0-17046 GCA_048393175.1 Candidatus Merdicola sp. | reverse complement strand
AGGAGTTTCTTTCTTTTCTTTTTTTACTTTTTTCTCTTCAATGGCTTTTGCCGGTTTTGTTTCTAGTGTTGCCTTTTTTTGAAAACTTTCCCTTATTTTTTTTGCCTCTTCTTCTGTTATTCCACTAAGATGGCTTTTTGCTTCTATACTTAGTGCATTTGCTCTTTCAACTACTTCTTTACTGGCTAAGCCTAATTCTTTTGCTATTTCATGGATTTTAATCTTACCCAATAAATTCACCCCCATCAATCATTTTTTGTATTTGTGTTGCCATGTTGACATCTTTTATTCCTATTATAGCTTTATTTCTTTTTCCAATTGCTTTACTATTTTCTTCAATTGTTCCATATATCAAAATAGGAACCTCCCTCTTTTTTCCTTCTTTCAAGATATTTTTCTGTGTACGTTCAGATGTATCTTCTGCAATTAGCACCAGAGCAATTTTCTTTTTTTGTATTGCTTCTTGACAAGCATCATATCCTGTTACTAATTTACCCGCTTTTGATGCAATTCCTAACATTCCCAATACCTTATTTACCAATCATGACACCTCTTAAATCATTATAGATTTCTTCTTCTATTTTCATTTCAAAAGCTCTTTCTAAGGCTTTTGATTTAATTGCTTTTTCTAAGCATTGTATATCATCACAAAGATATGCTCCTCTTCCTGGCATTTTTCCTGTTTTATCAATTGCAATTTGATTTTCTTTATTTTTTACAACTCGAATAAATTCTTTTTTTTCTTTTTTCGTTTTACATCCGATGCAAGTCCTTTGTGGAATTTTTTTCATATTATCCACTTCCTTTATATTATACTTGAATTTTTATTCCTTTATGTAAATTTTTATTCTTCTTCCACATTTTCTTCTGATTCTTCTTGTTTTTGTGCTAACATTTCTCTAAATTGAGATTCTGATTTAATATCAACTTTCCATCCTGTTAATTTTGCTGCTAGTCTAGCATTTTGCCCTGATTTTCCAATCGCAAGAGATAATTGGTCATCTGGGACAATAACTTGTGCAAATCTTTCTTCTTCTTTAATATCTACTGCCATAACTTGAGCAGGAAGTAAAGCTGAAGAAATATAGATAGAAGGGTCTTCATTCCATTCAATTACATCAATTTTTTCTCCATGTAATTCATTGATAATATTCTGAATACGAACTCCCTTTTGTCCTACACAAGAACCAACTGGGTCAATATTTTCATCTGGAGAATAAACAGCTACTTTACTTCGGTAGCCTGGGTCTCTTGAAACACTTTTAATCTCTATTACCCCCTCATAGATTTCTGGTATTTCAAATTCCAATAACTTTCTTACAAATTCTGAATTAGCTCGTGAAATAATAACTTGAGGAGCACCTTTTGTTCCTTTTTCTACATCTACCACACATGCTTTAATTTTATCATTTACATGATACTGTTCCGTAGGAATTTGTTCTTTTGAAGGCATGATTCCCTCTAATCTACCTAAATCCATTACAACCATTCCTCTATCTGCCTTTTGAATAATACCAGAGACAATCTCTCCTTTTCTATCATTATATTCTGAAAAGATAACTTCTCTTTCTGCTTCTCTTAATTTTTGGATAATAACCTGTTTTGCTGTTTGAGCTGCAATTCTTCCAAAGTTTTTTGGTACTAATTCAATATCTACTGTTTCCCCAATCCTAGCTGTCTTATCTATCTTTTTAGCATCTTCTAGGTTAATTTGTAAGGTCGGATTTTCTACTTCCTCTACCACATCTTTTACAGAATAAATATGAGATGCCCCAGTTAATTCGTCCATAACTACTTTTACATTTTCTTGTGAATCAAAATTTCTTTTATAAGCTGTTACTAAAGCTGTTTCAATTGACTCTAATAAATACTCTTTTTTAATTCCCTTTTCTTTTTCTAATTCCTCTATCGCTATAATTAATTCTTTGTTATTAATTGCCTCTTTCATTTTATTTCCTCCTTTAGATTTTACCAATCATATACTGTTTTAACTACTGCAATATTTTTTCTTGGTAAACTTACTTCTCTTCCTTCTTGGCTTATTATAATCTGCTCTACATCAAATCCTTTTAATATACCGTGATAGCTTTTTTGTCCGTCGATTGGTTTGAAAAGTCTTATTTCTATATTTTTTCCTATATTTTCTTCAAAATGTTTCTCTTTTCTTAAATTTCTCTCAATTCCCGGAGAGGATACTTCCAAGTAGTAAGATTCTTTAATATAGTTTGCTTCATCTAATAAGTCATTAATTGCATCATTTACTTTTTCACAATCTTGTATATCAATTCCTTCTGGTTTATCAATATAAATTCGTAGAAAAAAGTCTTTCCCTTCTTTGGCATATTCAACATCATAAATTTCATACCCTAAATCGTGAATAATAGGGGTGAGCAAAATTTCTATTTTTTCCTCTATATTTGGCACTATATATCCTCCTTAGATATTTAGAAAGAGTGGGATTGGTTCCCACTCTTCTAGTCTTTCTTTTTGCGATTTTTATTATACTCTATTTATTTGTAAAATGCAAGGGTTTTTGTAAATTTTTCCTGTTATTTCATTAGGTCGTAAAAGGTTTCAAAGGTATATCCTTGTTCTCTTAAATAGGAAATCAAATCTGATAGAATTTCATACGTTAAGATTTTATCTCCTGCATCATGCATTAGAATTACGACACTACTTTTTGTACCAATGGTATTTTTCACACTTTCTAGCATAGCTTCTTTCGTATGACTACCTGCTGAATCAGAAGTAAGTGCATTCCAATCTACGTGACAAATCTGATTTTGGTCTAACAGCTCTATTGCTTGTCTTTTCACCTCTGCATATTTACCTCCAGATGTACCTCCTGGAAGACGCATTAAATGTGATTCATATTTGTCATCATCAATTGCTTTTTTGATTAAATTTTCTGTTGCATAATATTCCTCTAATACCTTTTGAGGTGTCTCATAAATTTGACTATATTTATGGGAATAACCATGATTTCCAATAAAATGTCTCTCTTCATATGCACGTTTTACAATATCCGGATAAAATTCCACCCTACTTCCTAACACAAAAAAGTTTGCTTTTATATTTTCTTGTTTTAACAAATCTAAAATAAGAGGAGTAACAGTTTTAGACGGTCCATCATCAAACGTTAGAAAAACCCTTCTTTGTTCTGATTTATAAATTGTTTGAATACCATTTTTTAACTTTTCAATATCAATTTGTGGCATAGGAAAATTCACTTGATGGATAAAATTCTTTTTTGCTAAACACAATGCTTCTGCTCTATTTTGTTTTTCATGCTGATGTCCCGCTAAGCAAATTCCAGCGATAATAGAAATGGCAATTAATACAACTACACATGCAAATAGAATTCCAAATTTCTTTTTATTTACTTTTACCTCTATTAAATCTAACATCATTTTGTATCACCTTTATTATTTTGTCTTATTATATACTAAATATCCGATTTTTAATAGGGTAAAATGACTTTTTTAGACATTTTTTTGAACAATCCAAAACAATACTCGACCGCCTAATTCCGATGCACATATTTAAATACATCTTATGTTAAAGTTAAACTAGCATAACCTTGCATTTTATCATAGTACTTTTCTTGAATTTAAATACATCTTATGTTAAAGTTAAACTTTTTGTCTTCTAATGCTCTCTTATCAAGTGTCTTTATTTAAATACATCTTATGTTAAAGTTAAACGAAGGGTAAAAGGTATGCAAAGTACAGCAATAATAAGATTTAAATACATCTTATGTTAAAGTTAAACTAAAAAACGAAATTGATATTACGTATAGAGAAATATTTAAATACATCTTATGTTAAAGTTAAACTTTACCTGTTTAGCATAAAAGCTATGTGCTATTTTTATTTAAATACATCTTATGTTAAAGTTAAACTTTTTGCGTCATATTCTGCATTTATGGCATCAATAATTTAAATACATCTTATGTTAAAGTTAAACCATTGATATAGCAAGCTTTTGTAAATCTACAATAACTCTAATTTCTAGATATGTCAAGGCTTTTACTCTGTTTTTTCCAGCAAATCTCTAAAAATAAGAATGTAGATTTTGTAAAGGTTTGCAGGTTTTACCTGGAAAAATATTTTTTCTTTTGCTTATTTTTCATACGAAATAAGCTCTCTAACTTTTTTAGTTATAGAGCCTATTTATCTTTTATTCTTCTTCTTTTGTTGTATTAATCTTAAATAGTTTAAATAATTCTACAATTAATAATGGAGCAACTACTAGTAGAACTATTTCTATAATATTTCCTACTGGTAAAAGCGGTATACTGAAGATTGTTCTTAATGCAGGCACAAATAAAATAACTAACATTAAAAAGGCAGAAGCAGTAATTGCCATAAGTAGTTTTTTGTTACTTAAGATTCCTGTTTTAAAAATAGATTCTTTATTATTCCTAATATTAAAGACATGAACTAATTCAGATAATGCAAGTACAGTAAAGGCCATTGTTTGTCCTATTTCTACTTTTGTCTCATCTAATGATAACCCCTCTATTGCTTCATGGGTTGTTCCCATTCCGATACAAAATGCAGCAATCGTAAGAAGTCCTATCATTAGCCCTTGATAAACTACTCTCCACACCATTCCTTTGGTAAAGACACCTTTTCCCGGTTTAATTGGCTTTCTTTTCATAACATCATGATTTGCTGGGTCAAACGCTAATGCTAATGCTGGAAGAGAATCTGTTACTAAATTAATCCACAAAATATGAATTGGAAGTAATGGTTCAATAATAGAAATGTCCGTCACTCCAAACCATTTTGCTAGGAGAGGTGTTAGCATAATCGTAATAAATAGAACAATAATTTCTCCAACATTACTAGAAAGTAAGAATTGGATTGCTTTTAAAATATTATCGTAAATCCTTCTACCTTCTTCTACCGCAGATACTACTGTGGCAAAATTATCATCTGTTAAAATAACATCTGCTGCTTCTTTTGCTACATCTGTTCCAACGATTCCCATAGCACACCCAATATCTGCTCTTTTTAAAGCTGGTGCATCATTTACACCATCTCCTGTCATAGCTACTACTTCTCCATTTGCTTGCCATGCTTTTACAATTCTTACTTTATGTTCTGGAGATACTCTTGCATAAACAGAATAGTTGCGAATATTTTTCGTTAAATCTTCATCTGACATTTGTTCTAATTCTTTTCCTGTAATGGCTTCTTGTTCTTCTTTCAAAATCCCTAATGTTCTTGCAATAGCAACTGCCGTTATTTTGTGGTCTCCTGTAATCATGACAGGTTTGATTCCCGCTTCTTTACATTCTTGTACTGCTTTTTTTGCTTCTTCTCTTGGTGGGTCAATCATCCCCACCATTCCTATATAAATTAAATCACTTTCTATGTTTTTCATTTCTTCTTTACTTGGTACATGGTCTAATTCTTTGTATGCCATTGCTAGTACCCTAAGAGCATTTTTAGCCATTTCTTCATTCTTTTCATAAATAACAGATTGATAGTTTTCTAAATCTGTTTTTACCACACCATTTGATTGATAAGAATGACAGATTCGAAGTATTTCATCTACTCCTCCTTTTGTATAAACAACATACTTATCCCCTAACTTATTTACTGTTGTCATTAATTTACGGTCTGAATCAAAAGGAATTTCTTCTACTCTTTGCATTTCTCCATATATAGTAGGGTCAAAGTTTAGTTTAAATCCCATATCGACTAAAGCTGTTTCTGTTGGGTCTCCTGCTAACTGATTACCTTCTACAATCTTAGTATCATTACATAGCATACTAGTGTATACAAGTCTTGTTAAATCAGTTCCCGGTACCTGATACTTAATATCTTCTAAATTTATCAAATTACCATTATAAAAAATTTGTTTTACTGTCATCTTATTTTGTGTTAATGTCCCTGTCTTATCTGAACAAATAACTGTGGCACTTCCTAATGTCTCTACTGCTGGAAGACGTTTTACAATCGCATTTCGCTTTACCATTCGTTGTACTCCAATCGCAAGCACAATGGTAGATACAGCAGGTAGTCCTTCTGGTATGGCTGCTACTGCTAAACTTACTGCTGTCATAAACATATGAATTGGTTCTTTTCCATATAAAAGTCCCACTCCAAAAATAATGGCACAAATTACTAAAGCAACAATTCCTAATGTTTTTCCTAGTTTATTTAATTTTGCCTGAAGTGGAGTTTGCGTTTCTACCGTTTCATTAATAATACCCGCAATTTTTCCCACTTCTGTATTCATTCCCGTTTCTACAACAATTCCTTTTCCTCTACCATAAGTAATTAAACTAGAAGAAAACACCATATTAAAGCGGTCCCCAATTCCGATTTCGTTATCCTTAATCACAAGCGTATTTTTTTCTACTGGAACAGACTCTCCTGTTAAAGCAGATTCTTGAGATTTTAAATTGATTGCTTCGATTAAACGTAAATCAGCAGGAACAAAATCTCCTGTTTCTAATATTACAATATCTCCTACTACTAGTTCCTTAGAAGGAATAGCAATTAACTTTCCATCTCTGATTACTTTTGCTACATGACTACTCATTTTCTGCAATGCTTCTAAAGATTTTTCTGCTTTGTTTTCTTGTGCTACGCCGATAATCGCATTTACTATTACCACAATTAAAATAATGATAGTATCTGTTAACCCTTCTCCTTGTGCTACATTTACAAATCCTGAAACAATGGCAGAAAGAATTAAAACAATAATCATAAAATCTTTAAATTGTTCTAAAAATTTTATCCAAACAGGCCTTTTCTTTTTCGCTGTTAATTCATTATATCCATACTGTTCTTGCCTTTTTTTTACCTCTTCTGAAGATAGTCCATTTTCTAAATTTGTCTTTACTTCCTCTGCTATTTGTTTAGCTTGCTTACTAAACCAATTTTCCAATTTCAACACTCCTTTTTCTATAGTATATACAAAAATAAGACTTTTAAAGAAAAATTATATTTTTGCATATAATGTCTTCTTTAAAAGTCTTGCTCACCTTAGCTTTAAGGTTACTAACCAGATAACTCGAGATTGTTGATTAGTAGTTTTTAAGCTACTCCCTTTTAAACGCTAAAGTCATTTTAGCACTATTTTTTTTGGATTGCAAGGCATTTTTAACAAAAGAGAAAAGATAGGTTTTCCTATCTTTTCTCATGTAAAGTAAATCTGTAAGCCGGGTTCTGTCTAGAATAGTCATTTATCTATTATATATGTTACCATATATCTTAAGCCACCTAGTTAGAGGACGACGAGCCATCTTAACCCTCTTGTTCGGTGTTGCTCCAGATGGGGTTTACATTTGCCTACTATGTCACCATAGTAGCGGTAAGCTCTTACCTTACCTTTTCATCCTTACCTATAAAGGCGGTTATTTTCTGTTGCACTTTCCTTAAGGTTTCCCTTACTGGACGTTATCCAGCATCTTTGCTCTATGGAGCCCGGACTTTCCTCGTACGCTGTCTTTCGACCTTGCTATACGCGACTATTCAATTTACTCATCTTTTATTTTACTCTTTTTTTTCAATTCTGTCAATTTAAATTACAAGAGATTTAATTCTTGTATCACATTTTTATATTTCATATAAAGTACCTCTTTATTCTTCATATTTACTGCATTTTGAAATTCTTTTAATAAAATATATCCTTTGTCTGTGTTATATTGATTTGAATTTTGTCCTTTTTCTTCTAACATTTTCATATAGCTTGCCTCTGCTTGAGCTAAATCAGACGTCATTTGGTCCCAATTATCTGTTTCAATTTTAGCATAAGCATTAAAAATAGCAGCTTTTGTTTCTAATAAACGGACCTCCTCTTTTTGTTCTAAAACAAAATCTAAATACTTCGGTAAATAGCCATAAAGTTTAGCAAGATTTGTTAAACTATCTATTTTATTTTCTGCATTTATATTAGTAATAACCACATTTAACTGATTACTAAAACCGATAATATCTTCATTGATAATCCCTACTTTAGCTAAGTCTAGTACCATACTAGACCAAGATTGTTCTAATATTTCAATATCTTTTTTTAGATTTTCCCATTTTGGATTACGGTCTTGAGATAAAATAGTATCTGGAATGGATTTGTATTTTACGATATTTTCTGCTTGTCCTTCTTCTCCATCTGTAGTTTGTCCACTACTTTCTCCTTTTGTTTGTGAATCTCCCTGTTTGGCAGTTTCTTGGCTATCTCCTTCCATATTTTGTACTGATATTTTATATCCTGTAAGAGTAATGTTATTAAAACTATTTAGCATTTGAGCCACTTTAGAGTCGACATAATGAATTTGTTCATGTGTTTTATCTTTTAATTTAGCTCCCTCATCTTGATTACTGCATCCTGCTAAAAAAAAGCTTAGTATTATTATACAAATTATCATAGAAAAAATGGGAACAAATTTTTTCTTTTTTTGATTCATCGAAAAAACATCCTTCCTGTCTATTTTTTGATAGTATTTCCATAAATTTACCTTTTATTCTCTTGTATAGAGAATAAAAGAAAAGAAATACTATTGATAAAGGAGTTTTTACAATGTATACAATACAATTATTTAGTACCCAAAAAGGTGAAATCACACGTTTTTTGCAACAATTTTATAATCAACCAGTTGCTCTTTCAAATGATTTGAAATGGAGTAAAAAGTATGAAAATCCAATCGAAATGGCTGATATGATTGGTGGTTTTATTGATAATAACGAAACCTATCAAATGAATATGTGGATTAGTATTGATGAAGGTTTCTTAATTAACGTAACAGACCATAATGCAGATGATTTAATCCGTTATCTTTATGAACGCTTTCCTTATTAAAAAACCTTTCTTATTCAGAAAGGTTAACATTCTATTTGTATAGTAACAGGTCCATCATTAATTAATTGTATTTGCATTTGTGCACCAAACTCTCCTTGTTTTGTAGAAATTCCTTGTTTTTTACACTTTTTAATAAAACTTTCGTACAATTCCTTTGCCTTTATAGGTTCTTGTGCTTGAATAAAACTTGGTCTATTCCCATGAGAACAATCCGCATATAGTGTAAATTGAGAAATAATTAGTAGTTCTCCCTTTTGCTGTATTACAGATTCATTCATCTTTCCTTGTTTATCTTCAAAAATTCTTAAATGAACTAATTTTTTCACTAAATAATCTAACTTTTCTTCTGTATCACCTTTTGCAATTCCTAGAAAAACCAAGAGACCTTTTTGTATATGTGCAATTTCAACATGATTTACTTCTACTGCTGCTTGTTTTACCCTTTGTATTAGTAGTTTCATTTTTTCTCCTTAATCCTCATCTTGTATTGTATTCTTTTCTTGTGTTTCTGTTTGACTTACTTGCTCATTTTCTTTTGGCTCTTCTTGCAGGATTGATTGTGTATCTTCTTCTATTTCTTGTTTTTCTCCACAATTGGGACAATAATGAAAATCAAGCTCTATTTCTGTATAACAACTTTTGCATTGTCTTTTATCTTTTAAGGATAGTATTTCCATTCTAGCAGATTCTATTTCATCCGAAAAGACATCAATTTCACTACATAATTCATCCATTTCTTCTTGCAAGTCTTGCTTTTCTTCTCTTACATGATTTTCATAAATACGTTTTCCAATTTCTTCATATAGTTCTTCTATTTTATCTTTATCTTGACTCATTTGCATTTTTAATTTTGCTACACGTGACAATTTTCCTGTTTTTTCTGCCGCTACTTGATAAGTTTTACTCGCCTTTTTTCCTAATTCTTCAAAAAAATCCATTTTTCTCCTCCTACCATATTCTAACTATTTAAAGTATAACTCATTTTAGGACAAATATACGTATACTAGTAAGAAAATAGCAAAAAAATGCATTTGTTTAAATTCTTATTCTTCTTTTTTTTGACGTGTCATTAGTCTATAAACTGCTTCTTTTGGGTCTAACTTATCATATAGTATCGAATAAGCTGTCTGGATGATTGGCATTTCTATTTGGTACTTTTTTCCTAATCTATATGCTGTCTGAATATTATCAATACTTTCAATTACCATTCCAATCTCTTCTTTCGTTCGGTCTAAGCTTTTTCCTTGTCCAATTAAGATTCCTGCTTTTCGATTTCTGCTATGCTCACTAAGACAAGTTACCATTAAATCTCCTAATCCACTTATCCCATAAAAAGTATCTTTTTGGGCACCCATTTTTATTCCTAAATCTGCTATTTCTTTTAAGCCTCTTGTTAGTAACGCAGCAATGGTATTATCTCCTAGTCCCATTCCAACAGCAATTCCTGTACAAAGTGCAATAATGTTTTTTAATGCTCCTCCTATTTGTGCACCTATTACATCTTTGGAGATATAAATGCGAAAAGTAGGAGACATCATCATTTCTTGTACCTGATTTAAAAGCTCTTGGTCTTTCGAAGCAAATAATATAACAGTAGGAAGAAAGACTGAAACTTCTTCTGCATGACTTGGTCCTGTTAAAACACCGATTTTTGTATTGGGTAGTTCTTCTTTTATTACTTCTTCTAACGTAAGAAGTGTCTTACTTTCCATTCCTTTCGAACAAAGGATAATTGGCTGATTTGTAACGTATTGTTGGTACCTTTTTGCTATTTGTCTTGTATATTTAGAAGGTGTCACATGCACAATATAGTCTGAGTCTTGAATTGCTTCTTTCAAGCTTGTTGTTGCATAAAGTTCTTCAGGTAAAACTACATTAGGCAAAAATTTACAAGTATGCATCTGATTTATCTGGTCTTTTTCTTCTTCTAAAAAAGACCAAATCTTAATTGCATGACCTAAACTTGTTAAATGAATAGCAAGTGCCACTCCCCAACTTCCACTCCCAATAATGGCTATTTTTTTCTTTTGCATATTCTTCTCTCCTTTAATTCAAAATAGAGTAGAAAAAAGCTACTCTATTTTCTTTCTTCTTTTTATTTTTTAGAAAAACTGATTTTATTTTCAGTTCCATGAATAATTCTTTTTACATTTTCACGATGGTTAAAAATGATAATGAGTGCTAGCAATAAACTAAATAAAAAATAACTTCCCGGAACGATATAATGGGCAGAAATAAAGAGAGTTAAAATAGGGTATAAAATAGCAGCAGCAAGCGAACCTACTGAAACTTCTCTTGTTAGAATCATTAAAACAAGTGCAAACACAAGACAAATTAGTCCAATTTGCCAATTTATCATTAGTAAAATCCCAAGTGCTGTAGCAACTCCTTTTCCACCTTTCAATTCAAAAAAGATAGGAAAAGTATGTCCTAATATAACAGCTATTGCTGCAATTTGTACTAATAAAGCTTTATCCACCTCTTTGAATAGCCAGCCTAGTAATAAAGCAATAAAAATAGAAACTATTCCTTTTGCAATATCACAAAGAAAAGTAACCGCTGCCGCTTTTGTTCCTAAACTACGAAACATATTTGTGGTTCCTGCATTCCCGCTTCCCTGTTTACGAATATCGATTCCTGCCATTTTTTTACTAAAAATAACGGAAAAGTTAATACTACCGATTGCATACGCAATCATTGCTATCAAAATATACGCTGCCATGTTTTTTTCCTCCTTTATTTTTCCTCTTTTTCCCTTGTAATGACGCGAATTGGTGTTCCTTGCATTCCAAATTCTTTTCTAATTTGATTTACTAAATAACGCTCATAAGAGAAATGGAATAACTTTTTACTATTGACAAAAATAACAAATGTTGGTGGTTTCGTACTAGCTTGTGTAATATATAATATCTTTAATCTTCTTCCTTTATCGGATGGTGGTTGTCTTATAGCAATTGCCTCATTAATTACTTGATTTAACATAGCAGTAGAAATTCGCATTGCATTTTGATTTGCCACCATATTAATCATATCAAATAATTTGTCTACTCTTTGTCCTGTTTTAGCTGAAATGAAAAGAATAGGAGCATAAGACAAATAGGATAGTTTTTGGTATACTTCCTTTTCATATTTTTCTAAAGTTCCGGTTTCTTTTTCATAAACATCCCATTTATTGACTACAAGTATAATACCTTTTCCTGCTTCGTGTGCTTCTCCTGCAATTTTAGCATCTTGGTCTGTTACTCCTTCATTTGCATCTATCATCATTACACACACATCTGCTCTTTCTATGGCAAGAAGACTACGCATTACGCTATATCTTTCAATATTTTCATGTACTTTACTTTTTTTTCTTACACCAGCCGTATCAATTAAAACATATTTTCCATGTTCATTTTCAAACTCTGTATCAATAGCATCTCTTGTTGTTCCTGCTATATCGCTTACAATAACACGATTGTCTCCTACTATTTTATTAATAAGAGAGGATTTTCCTACATTTGGTTTTCCAATAATAGCTACTTTAATAACTTCCCCTTCTATTTGCTGTTCTTCTTGTGGAGGAAAGTTTTCATAAATCGCATCTAACATATCTCCAATTCCTTTTGCATTTGTAGCAGAAATGGCATAAGGGTCTCCTAATCCTAAGTTGTAGAATTCATAAACGGCTGTATCTGTTTTTCCATAGCTATCTGATTTATTGCATACCAAAACAACTGGTTTTTTTGACCTTTTTAACATAATAGCAATTTCCTCATCTGTTGCTGTTACGCCTTGCTGAATATCTGTCAAAAAAACAATCACATCAGCCATTTCAATAGCCAGATTTGCTTGCTTTCTCATCTGAGATAAAATTACATCTTCTGAATCTGGTTCAATTCCACCAGTATCAATTAAAGTAAATTCTCTTCCTCTCCAATTTGCCGGTGCATAAACGCGGTCCCTTGTTACACCTGGAGTATCTTCTACAATAGAAATACGCGTCCCAACAATATAATTAAATAAAGTGGACTTCCCCACATTTGGTTTTCCTACAATTGCTACAATTGGTTTTGCCATACTCTCACCTCTTTTTCTTTCTTAATATTCTATCTTTCCTTCTAATAAATCATCTTGTTCTATCCAATCTTCTACTTCAATTTTTGTATAACAATTTTTTTCTTGCTGTCTAATATAGATTTTAGAAATTCCTGCATTAATAATTATTTTTCTACACATTTGACAACAAGATGCTCCTTCATCATATTGATTCGTATCTGGTCTATAGGAAACTAGATATAAACTTGCTCCAATCATATCTTTTCTTCTTGCACTAATAATCGCATTTTGTTCTGCATGAACTGACCTACAAGCATCATATCCTGCATGCCTTACATTCGGAAAAAACTTCTTTTTAGAGCAAAATCCTAAATCAACACAATTTTTTCTTCCTCTTGGCGCTCCATTATACCCTGTAGAAATCACTTCATCTTGATTAACTAAAATACAGCCAATCTTTTTTCTAAGACAAGTACTTCTTTCTGCTACCGTTTGTGCAATATCTAAATAATAATTTATTTTATCAATTCTTAACTCCATTTATTTTCCTCTTTTATTTTACTTTTTTTGCATTATATCATAGCTTTTGATAAGATTCAAACTTTAAGACAAGAAATTTCCTATCCCACAAAAAAACAGTACCTTTTGGTACTGCCGTATTGTTTTGCTAATTTGCTTTTTTTGCAATTACTTCTTTTCCATTATAATATCCACAGTTTGGGCAAACTTTATGTGGCATTACTGGTTCATGGCAATGTGAACAAGTGGATAAATTTGGAGTATCTAATTTCCATGTAGACCTTTTGGTATGTGTTCTTGCTTTTGACCATCTTCTTTTTGGTTGTGCCATTTTGTTCCCTCCTTTATGATTCTAAGATACAGTTTTATCTATCTTAATCTAATTTTCTTCATTTTTTCGTCACTATAAAAGTATACTCGTTTTCATTTCGTTTGTCAAGAGCTATTTTGAAGTTTAGGTGTTGCTCCTTAAAAGCCTCTTGAAGAACCTCCTCCACCAGAGGAACCTCCCCCTCCAGAAAAGCCTCCACCAGAGAATCCGCCGCCACCAAATGAACCTCCTCCAAAACCACCGAATCTTCCTCTTCCACTTCCTAAGAAACAAAGTGGACCAAATCCGTCTTCCAAAAATCATAATAAAGAAGAATAAAACCAGTAAAGAACCTATTATACTACCACCAGATGATTCTTCTTGTTTTACCACTTGCTGCGTTCCTGAAATTTGAACATCATATTCTCCTGCTACTTCTTGCAAAAAAGCAGAATAGCCATTTTTTATTCCTTCATCATAGTTATTTTCTTTTAAATAAGGAATAATGTAGCTATCTTGCATTCTTCCTGTTTTTCCATCTGGCAAAATACCTTCTAGTCCATATCCTACTTCCACTCTAAACTTTCTTTCTCCAGTAGAACAAAGAAGTAATAAACCATTATTTTTCTGTTTATCCCCTATTCCAAATTCTCGAAATAACGTGTTGGCATATTCTTCTATTTCCAATCCTTCTAAAGAAGGAACAGTAACAACTACAATCTGAGCCCCTGTTTTTTTTTGTAATTCTATATTGGTACTAATAATATAATTTTCAGTTTCCTTACTTAATACATTTGCATAATCATTCACATAAAACTCATTGGATGGTTTTACTACTGCATAAGATGAAATTGAAATTCCCATGATACAGATTAGCAAAACAATCCAAACTATGACTTTACTTTGTTTTTTCTTTTTACTCTCCAAAATTAACATTTGGAACATCCTCGCTTCCCTCTTTTGCTTCGAAATATCCCTTTTGGTCAAATCCAAACATACTAGCCATTAAATTAGAGGGAAATCTTTTTATTTTCAAATTATAATCTTTTACTGCATTATTATAATCTCTTCTTGCCACTGTAATACGGTTTTCTGTTCCAGCAAGTTCATCCGATAATTGCATAAAATTTTGATTTGATTTTAATTCTGGATAATTTTCTACTACTAACAGTAAACGATTTAAAGCACCAGAAAGTTGTGTATTCGCTTCTGACTTTTCCTCTATTGTACCTGCACCAGAAAGCCTTGCTCTTGCTTCTGTTACAGAATTAATTACGTCTTGTTCTTGTTTGGCATATCCTTTTACTGTATTTACTAAATTAGGAATCAAATCTGCTCTACGTTGAAGTTGTACATCTAAATCTCCTAATTTTGATTCTACTTCCTCGCTTTTGGTTACTAATCCATTGTAACTACCACCTAGTACTGCTCCTATCACAATCAATATAACTACAATAAGTAGTGTAATAATAACTCCCTTTTTCATATCTTTATCCTTCCTTTTCTTTCTATTTGGATTTTTTAAAGTTATCCATAAATCTTGTTTCAGTATAACAAATAAAAAATAGATTTGTAAAGCTAGTTTCAAAATATTTCCTAATTTCTTTTTTTCTTTGTCTTTCTATCTTTATGCAATTATTTTACTAAATTGCATATACTAAAAAGAAGTGGAGGTATACTATGTGTGGAATAGTTGGTTTTATTAATTTTCAAAAAGAAATTTTAGACAATAAAGAAATTCTTTTTCGTATGAATTCTACTCTAAAGAAAAGAGGACCAGATGAAGATGGATATTACATAGAAAATCCCGCTTATCTTGGTCATAAAAGACTAATTGTAATTGACCCAGAAGGTGGCAAACAACCAATGGTAGAAACCTATTGTGATGAACAGTATGTACTTGTCTATAATGGGCAAATCTACAACACAAAAGAGCTAACAAGAGAATTAAAATTAAATGGCTTTACTTTTACTTCTCATTCAGATACAGAAGTACTTCTAAAAAGTTACATTCACTATGGTTATGATATCGTAAACCACCTAAATGGTATTTTTGCTTTTGCTATTTGGGATAGTTCAAAACAAGAACTTTTCTTAGCACGAGACCATTTTGGTGTAAAACCTTTATTTTATACTCAAATAGAGCATTCTTTTATTTTTTCTTCTGAAATAAAAGCTTTATTCGAATATCCCGGTGTAGAAAAATGTATTGATAGTCAAGGATTAGGAGAATTATTCGGATTAGGTCCTGCTCATACTCCTGGTACTACTGTTTTTAAAAATATTTATGAACTTCGTCCTGCTCATTACGGTATTTTTAATCATTCCGGCTTTCATATAGAGCGTTATTGGAAACTAGAGAGCAAAAAACATGAAGACGATTTTGAGACTACTTGTGACACAGTACGTAGTTTACTATCTGATGCTATTACAAGGCAGCTCGTATCAGATGTACCTTTATGTACCTTTCTATCTGGTGGTTTAGACTCTAGTATTATCACCAAATATGCTAGTGATTATGGCAAGCAAAATGGTCTTCCACCTTTAAGTACCTATTCAATTGACTATGTGGATAATGATAAAAACTTTGTTAAAAGTGATTTTCAGCCAAATTCTGATAACTACTATATTGACTTAATGACAAAAGCACTTAGTACAAAACATCACAATATTGTTATTGACACTCCTGAACTAGCAGATGCATTAGAAGATGCTATGATAGCAAGAGATATGCCTGGTATGGCAGATGTCGATTCTTCTCTTTTACTATTTTGTAAGAATGTAAAGCCACAAGCAACTGTAGCTCTTACTGGTGAATGTGCAGATGAAATATTTGGAGGATACCCTTGGTTTTTTAGAGAAGATGCCTTAAAAAGTAGTACTTTTCCTTGGTCAATTGCCCTTTCAGAAAGACAACATATTTTAAATGAAACTATCGACAAAAAAATCAATTTAAAAGAATATATTGATTATCGCTATCAAGAAAGTCTGCAAGAAGTAACCATTTTAGACTCTGATTCACCTGAAACAGCAGAAAAAAGAAAAATTTCGCATTTAACCTTAAATTGGTTTATGCAAACACTTTTAGACCGTTCGGACAGAATGGCTATGTATAATGGATTTGAACTTCGCGTTCCTTTTTGTGATTATCGTTTAGCTCAATATGTATGGAACATTCCTTGGGAAATGAAAGCTCTAAATGGTAGAGAAAAAGGACTTTTACGTTATATTATGGAAGGAATCTTGCCAGAAGAAATTGTTTATCGCAAGAAAAGTCCTTACCCTAAAACACATAATCCAACTTATTTAAACAAAGTAAAAACCATGTTAGAAAAAATAATGCAAGACAAAAATGCTCCTAT
>DBFJJM010000102.1:0-1844 GCA_048393175.1 Candidatus Merdicola sp. | reverse complement strand
GTAAAGAGCAAAAAGAAATATGACAAAAATGTAACAAAACGGTTGACTTACAGAATAAAGCATTGTATAATAGATAAGCATGAGTTTTAGCGTTGAAGTAGAATGTGGCTACAATCTTAGGATTGGAGGGAACTTCTATGGAGTATGTCTTGGCTTAGACCGGGCGGTAAGTTTTTCTAAAAAAGCACTTATCCCAAGATTATTATCATGCAAACTTGGGTTTTTCTATTGGGGTGTTAAGAAACACCAGGGTGCGTTTAAACTTGCCTAGGTAACATTTTTATTTTAAGGAGGGAAATATACTATGGCAACAACAAATCAATTCGTTGGAAGTGAGAAAATCAGAATCAGATTAAAGGCTTATGACCATGTTGTTTTAGACCAGTCTGCTGAAAAGATAGTAGATACTGCTAAAAAAACAGGAGCAAAGGTTTCAGGTCCGATTCCATTACCTACCGAAAAAGAAGTCGTTACAATTTTACGTTCTCCACACAAATACAAAGATTCAAGAGAGCAATTTGAAATGAGAACACATAAAAGAGTAATTGATATTCTTTATCCAACACAAAAAACAGTAGATAATCTAATGAAATTAGAGTTACCTGCAGGTGTTGAAATTGAAATTAAATTATAATACATAGTTTTATGTAAAAAACAAAACCATGCTGGTAACATTTATCAGCCAATAGTTAGGAGGAAATAGAAAATGAAAAAAGGAATAATCGGTAAAAAAATAGGAATGACACAAATCTTTGACGAAAAAGGAAAAGTCATTCCTGTAACCGTAATAGAGGCAGGTCCTTGCATTGTTGCACAAGTAAAATCTGTAGAAACAGATGGCTATAATGCAATTCAATTAGGATTTGGTGAAGTAAAAGCAAAAAAAGTAAATAAACCAAAGGCTGGACATTTTGCAAAAGCAAAATTAACACCAAAAAAACATTTAAGAGAATTTCGTCTAGAAGATGTTTCTAATTATCAAGTGGGAAGTGAAGTAAAAGCAGACATTTTTGAACAAGGAGAAAAAATAGACGTACAAGGAACTTCAAAAGGAAAAGGATTCCAAGGTGTTATTAAACGTCATGGACAATCTAGAGGTCCAATGGGACATGGTTCTATGTATCATAGAAGACCAGGTTCAATGGGAGCTACTTCTACACCGGGTAGAGTATTTAAAGGAAAGAAACTTCCAGGTCATATGGGAATGGAAACGGTAACAATTCAAAACCTAGAGATAGTAAAAGTAGATATGGATAAAAATGCGATATTAGTAAAAGGTAGTGTACCTGGAGTAAAAGGTGCTATCTTAAAAATTAAATCAAGCGTAAAAGCATAAGGAGGGAAGAAGAATGCCTAAAGTAGATGTATATAATATCGAAGGAAAAAAGGTTAGTGATATACAACTAGAGGACAGTATTTTTGGAATGGAACCAAATGAAAAAGTCGTTCATAGCGTATTAGTTAACTATTTAGCAAATCAAAGACAAGGTACACAAAGTACAAAAACGAGAGCAGAAGTACGTGGTGGTGGAAGAAAGCCATGGAGACAAAAAGGTACAGGTAGAGCAAGACAAGGTTCTATTAGAGCACCACAATGGGTAAAAGGTGGTATTGCTTTAGGGCCAAAACCTCGTTCTTATAAATATAAAGTAAATAAGAAAGAAAGAGTTCTTGCCATTAAATCTGTTTTAAGTTCTAAAGTATTAGAAAGCAATTTAGTAGTAGTAGACAAAATGGACTTAAAAGAAATGAAAACAAAAAATATGGTAAAAGCATTACAAAGCTTAAAAGTAGCAGAAAAAACATTAATTCTTTTACCAGAAAAAAATGAAAACATTCAAAAA